>CACZAW010000029.1 GCA_902779225.1 uncultured Ruminococcus sp.
GAGCAGGCGAATGAAGAGATCACCAAAAACAACATGACCGCCCACCGTATCATGGCGATCATGCTGCCGAGTATGCTGCTGATCATGAATGGCATATCGCTGGTGGTCTACTGGATCGGCGCCTATCTGATCGACGGCGCGCCGCTGATGGGTAAAGCCGAGCTGTTCCTCGATATGGCGGTATTCTCCCAGTATGCGCTGATGGTCATCATGGCGTTCATGATGGTCAACATGATCTTTATCTTAGGGCCTCGCGCAATGGTCGCCTCCAAGCGCATCAACGAGGTCATCGACACCAAATCCTCCGTCACCGACGGCAAGGGCGTGGCGCACACCGACAAGGTCGGCGAGATCGAATTCCGCAACGTCGGCTTCCGCTATCCCGACGCCGCCGAGGGCGTGCTCGAGAACATCAGCTTTACCGCGCATAAGGGCGAGACCGTCGCGATCATCGGCTCGACAGGCTGCGGCAAAAGCTCCCTGATCAACCTGATCCCGCGCTTTTACGACTGTACCGAGGGCGAGGTGCTGGTCGACGGCGAAAACGTCAAGGACTATACCCTCGAACAGCTTCACAATAAGATCGGCTACGTTCCGCAGAGAGCTGTGCTTTTCTCCGGCGATATCAATACCAACGTAGCCTACGGCGATAACGGTAAGGAAGATTATACGCAGGAGGACGTCGCACGCGCGATCGAAATCGCACAGGCAAAGGACTATGTCGAGAGCTTTTCCGAGGGCTACGAGCACCCCGTCGCTCAGGGCGGCTCGAATCTCTCCGGCGGTCAGAAGCAGCGCGTTTGTATTGCACGCGCGATCTGCCGCAAGCCCGAGATCCTGATTTTTGACGACAGCTTTTCCGCGCTCGACTACAAGACCGACCGTACGCTCCGCGATACCTTGAAGAAGGAGACCGCCGGCACGACTAACATCATCGTCGCCCAGCGGATCGGCACCATCAAGGACGCGGATCAGATCATCGTCCTCGACGAGGGCAAGATCGCGGGGATCGGCAAGCACCGTGAGCTTCTTGATACCTGCACGGTCTACAAGGAGATCGCCCTGTCACAGCTCAGCGAGGAGGAATTGAATCATGCCTGATATCAAGAAAACTCCCGCGCCGGTTGAAGAAAACGCCGCTGTCGGCGTCAAGAAAAAAGAACAGTTCATCGGTATGGGCGCAAAGCGTCCCACCGCCCGCAGAGGCGGCCCCGGCGGTCACGGCGCAATGGTCGTCGAAAAGCCGAAGAACTTTAAGGAATCCTGGGGCAAGATGCTCCGCTACTCCCGCCCCGAAATGCCCGCCATCGTAATCGCGATGATCTGTGCGATCATCGGCACGGTCATCGCCCTCATCGGGCCCGGTCAGATCCAGAAGATCACCGACCTCATCACCGAGGGCATCATGGGCAAGATCGATCTCGACGCGGTCACCGCGACCGCGACCCTGCTGATGATCCTGTACGGAATCAGCTGGGTGATGAATTTTACCCAGCATTTCATCATGGCGACCGTCAGCCAAAAGATCTCTCAGCGCTTCAGGACGGATATCACCAACAAAACCAACCGGATGCCGCTGAAATACTTCGACTCTACCCCGTTCGGCGATATCCTGAGCCGTATCACCAACGATATCGACACCATCGGCATGACCCTCAACCTGAGCATCGCACAGCTGATCACCTCGGTCGCGCTGTTTATCGGGTCGGCAGTGATGATGTTCGTCACCAACGTGATCCTGGCGCTCACCGCGATCGGCACCAGTATCCTCGGCTTTATCCTGATGTCGATCATCATGAGCAAGTCGCAGAAGCACTTTAACCGTCAGCAGCGTCACTTAGGCGCGATCAACGGCCATGTCGAAGAGATCTACACAGGTCACAATATCGTCAAGGCTTATAACGCCGAAAAAACGACCAAAGAGGAATTCAGCCGTATCAACCGCCATCTGCGCGACTCGGTCTTCAAGGCGACGGCGCTGTCCGGTCTGATGCAGCCGCTGATGACCTTTATCGGCAACCTCGGCTTTGTCGCCGTATTCATCGTCGGCGCGCTGCTCGCGCGGGACGGCGACATCACCTACGGCGTGATCATCGAATTCACCATCTACGTCCGACTGTTCACGCAGCCGCTGAGTCAGCTCGCACAGAGCATGAGCAGTATGCAGAGCACTGCGGCGGCGGCGGAACGCGTCTTCGAATATCTCGAGGAAGAGGAGCTCGCTGATGAAAGCCAAAAGACCCGCAGGCTCGATCGGGTCACAGGCAACGTTCGCTTTGAGCACGTTCGCTTCGGCTACAATCCCGACAAAGTCATCATCAAGGACTTCTCCGCGGATATCAAGGCGGGTCAAAAGGTCGCGATTGTCGGCCCCACCGGCGCGGGCAAAACGACCGTCGTCAACCTGCTGATGCGATTCTACGAGGTCAATTCCGGCAGGATCTATATCGACGACGTCCCGATCGACGAGCTGACGCGCGAAAACGTCCACGATCTGTTCTGTATGGTTTTGCAGGACACATGGCTCTTTGAAGGAACCGTGCGCGAGAACCTTGCGTATTCTAAAGAGGGCGTGACCGACGAGGATCTCAAACGCGTCTGCAAGGCGGTCGGCATCCACCACTTTATCCGCACCCTCCCGCAGGGCTACGATACCGTGCTGGACGACAAGGCGAGCCTGTCGGCAGGTCAGAAGCAGCAGCTTACCATCGCCCGCGCGATGATCGAAAACGCGCCGCTGCTGATCCTTGACGAGGCGACCTCGTCCGTCGATACGCGTACCGAGCGGATCATTCAAAAAGCGATGGATACCCTGACCGAGGGACGCACCTCCTTCGTCATCGCACACCGTCTGTCCACCATCAAGAACAGCGACCTCATCCTCGTGCTCAAGGACGGCGACATCATCGCTTCCGGCACGCATGACGAGCTGCTCAGCGAGGGCGGCTTCTACGCCGAGCTGTACAACAGCCAGTTTGAACCCAGCGCGTAGCGCAGCGACCGACGGTCGGTTAAAACCTATTCCCATTAGCAATTGGAGCAAAAGACATGAACATTACCGTATACGGAGCGGCGTCCGACAGTATCGCCGACATTTATAAGCAAGCGGGTGAGGAACTCGGAGAGGAGCTGGCGCGCAGAGGTCACAATCTGATTTTCGGCGGCGGCGCCTCGGGAATGATGGGCGCGGCGGCGCGCGGCGCAAGCAAGGGCGGCGGCCATATCACCTGCATCGCCCCGAGCTTTTTCGACGTCGACGGCGTGCTTTATCCCGAGTGCGACGAATACATTTTCACTAACACCATGCGCGAGCGCAAGCAGAAGCTCGAGGATCTGAGCGACGGCTTTGTCATCAGCCCCGGCGGGGTCGGGACCTTTGACGAGTTCTTTGAGATCCTCACCCTCCGCCAGCTCAAGCGCCACGAAAAGCCCATCGCGATCCTCAACACCGAGGGCTATTACGAGTATATGCTCGCTATGATGAAAAACGCCGCCGATCTGCATTTCATGACGCCGCTGAATTTCGATCTGATCTATGTCAGCGACCGCGTCAAGGATGTGCTGGATTACCTCGAGAATCCCGGCGAGATCTTCCACGGGATATCTGAGTTGAGAGATATAAAATAAAGGGCGGGCTCTGCCCGCACCCGATACTGCAATTCCTCAGTCACGGCAAACCGTGACAGCTCCCTTTACCAAAGGGAGCCTATTGAAACAGAGGCTGTCATCTGACAGCCTCTTTGTCGTTTATTTGATGCTTTTTAAAAAGTCGATCAGCGCCGGATAATTGCCCTGGCGAAAGCGTCTGTAGGGCAGACCGTGCGCGATGATATGATCGGTCACGAGAAAGGTCTCGATCCCGAGCTGCTCGCACGGCTCCATATCCTCGCGGACGTCGTTGCCGATCATCAGCGCCTCTTTCGGTTTAACGCCGAAATACTTCAGGATCTCAGCATAATAATTTGCGTTCGGCTTGCAGTAGGAGCTGAAATCGCAGGTGGTCACCAGATCGAACATCGAGGCGTCCAGCCCCACCCAACTCAGCCGCTTATCGCACGCCTCAAGGGGAAACATCGGCATCGTCGCGAGCACGGTATGCTCCGCTTTTTCGCGCATCAGGCGGGCGATCTCCGGCGCATACGGGTTCTCTCGGGCGATCTCGCGCACATTCTCAAAGGTCGTCGCATAGTAATCGTCGATCACGGGCTCCAGCTCCTCGCGGGTATATCCCGAGTGCGCACACGCGACCTCGTAAAACACATCGATGTTCCGCTTTTCACCGGTATTGAACACCATCGCGCGGCAGCCGTCGTTCATGGCGTTGAGGGCGATCGCCTGATTCAATCCGTGCCCATAGAACTTCTTCGCGATATCGCGGAACCAGATATCAACAAATTTATCCTGGGTATAGAGCGGCACCAACGTATTGTCCATGTCGCTCATGATCAGTTTTATCATGTTTATACTCACCTGTGACATATTTTACTACAGAATCCGCTTTTTCTCAATAGGAACTTGTAAGTGTAACAATTTTGTGTTATTCTTAGCCTAGTGATCAGTGGTCAGTGATCAGTGATCAGTAATTATTCCATCAAAAGGAGATTGTTATGAAGCATTTTCTTCCCGCAGATATACTCTTGCCCAAAAAAGACTTTGAAACATGGTCGGTCGTCGCGTGCGATCAGTACACCAGCGAGCCCGACTATTGGCATGACGTAGAGGAGACCGTCGGAGACAAGCCCTCCGCCCTGCACATCATCCTGCCGGAGATCTATCTCTCCGCCGACAACAGCGCGCGTATCGAGAAGATCAACGCCAATATGCAGGCGTATCTTGACGGCGACGTCTTTGATGTGTATGAAAACAGCATGATCTACGTCGAGCGCGAATCAAACAATACCGTCCGCAGAGGTATCGTCGGCATGATCGACCTCGAGGACTATGACTACACCAAGGGCAGTCACGCCCTCATCCGCGCGACCGAGGCGACCGTGCTGGAGCGCATCCCTCCGCGCGTACAGATCCGCAAGGATGCGCCGCTGGAAATGCCGCATATCCTGCTGCTCATCGACGATCCCGCCCTCTCCGTGATCGAGCCGCTCGCCGAAAAGAAGGACGGCTTTGACCGCGCCTATGGCTTTGAGCTGATGAAAAACGGCGGTCATATCGACGGCTTCTTCTTGCCCGCTGAGGTTCAGGAAAAGGTGCAGAACGCGCTGGAAGCCCTGATCGCGGATCAGGATGATAAGCTGCTGTTCGCCGTCGGCGACGGCAACCACAGCCTCGCGACCGCTAAAGAGTGCTACAACGCGACCAAAAATCCTCTCGCCCGCTACGCGCTGGTCGAGATCGTGAACATCCATGACCAAAGCATCGAATTCGAGCCGATCTACCGCGTACTGTTCAATGTCGACCGAAACGATTTTATGACAAAGTTCATCCGCTACACCGAAGAAAACGGCGGCGACAGCACCCAGCGCTTTACCGTCATCGACAAAGATAAGGAAACCGAAGTCGCAGTCAAGGCGACCGCCAAGCTGCCGGTCGGCACCCTGCAAACCTTTATCGACGGCTATATGAAGGACAACCCCGACGTCAGGATCGACTACATCCACGGCACCGAGGTCACCCGCAATCTGTGTAAAGAGGACAAGACCCTCGGCTTTATCTTTGAGGGCATGGGTAAAGAGGACCTCTTCCCCGCCATCGTCGCGGATGGATCGCTCCCGCGCAAGACCTTCTCGATGGGTCATGCCGAGGACAAGCGCTATTACATCGAGGCGCGCAAAATCAAATAAGGTATATATAATGACACCGCCCGACGCTTCTTCGTCGGGCGGTCGTTTGATAAAAGATCAGCGGTACTGCTCTTGAATGCAGTACCGCTTTGATTGTTATCTCAGATTTTCCAGCTTTCCTGTTCTTCTTTTTTCTTCGGCTTTTTGACAAAGTGGAAGATGATCAGAAACATGATCACAAACGCGATCCCGTTGCCGATGATCAGCTCGGTCGTGTTCCATTCAAAGAGTACGCTTGCCACGCCAGACAGGCTGCTCTGATACCAGACGGTCAATCCGATGACGACTCCGAGCAGCGCACAGGTGATCCCGAACGAGATCAACAGCTCTTTCCACGGAAACTTCTTTTTCTCTTTCGTTTTACTCATTCACAAACCTTCTTTTTCTGTCATTGTTCCACATCATAGCACACGAAACAGCCGATTTCAACCGTAAAATGTTAATTTTACGTGTTGAAGATACCGAACATTCTGCCGAAGCTCTCGAACTTGGCTTCGCTGCCGCCGACATAGTTGCCGGGATAGTAGTAGGAATAGACCAGTCCCAAATTGACAAAGATGCAGGCGAACATCGCGATCAGGAGCAGATGCTCATAGATCTTCTTCGATTCGTTATGCTTGAGATTGCGGTAGAACAGGAACATCACGAAGAAGGCACAAGCGAGCATCTCCCACGCAAAATCCATCATATAACGCACACCGTAGCCGCTCTCCCAGATAGAGGCGATGATGATGAACGGCGCGGCAAACGCGACCGCACAGAACAGCACGGCAGTGCGAACGCGCTTTTCTTTTCTGACATACTTGAGCGCGAACGGCGCGCCGAAGAGGAAGAACATCGGCAGCGCGCGGAACAGCAGTCCGCAGCCGTTATTGGTCGCGACAAAGTAGTAGCCGTTGACGCCGAGGGTCGAGAGGGTCGTCTGGACATAGGGGAATTCGCCCGAGAAGGACGGCGGTGCAAAGAGGTAATCAAAGAAGCCGATCGCCGAAAGCTGTGTATGGAACTCGGTATGGGTAAAGTCATTGATGGTCAGCGAGTAGGCGATACCGAAATCGGTGAACGAACCGAACCGCGCCTGGTTATACAGCATCTGCGCGCCGCCGATCACGACAAACGGCAGGATCGCGCATAACAGATATTTGATATAGGCGGATTTGGCGCTTTGTGCGCGTCTGAGCTTCAACACGCCCATCACGATGAACACCACCGCAACAACGCACCAGATCGCGGTCGTCGGCCGACAGGTGACGGCGATCGCGAGGAACAGGGATGACAGCGCCGCCGGGATGGGTCTCACAGGCTCTTTATCGGTACCGATGACGTTGGACGATACAAGGAAGTACGCGCCCAGCACCGTAAAGCAGAAGCCCGAGCTTTGGGCGATCTCATAGAAGTTCGCCATTACCGTGCAGTACCATACGCCGCACGCGGCATAGAGCATGATGAGCGCCGCAGTATACATCGACAGCGGGATATCCGGGAACAGCTTCTTCATCAGCTTATAGAAGGTCATGCCGAGGAAGATCAGCGCGATCGTATTGAACAACAGCACGCCGACGAGGCTCTCCAGATAATGTCCGGTTATCAGATGGAACGGCATATACAGCAGGATGACCGGGCCGATGCCGTAGTAGGAGTAATACTTACCGTCATAGAGAACATGATCCCATTTGGCGCTGACGTTTTGTTCGGTACGCGCCGACCAGTCGTAGGGATTCTCCATGTTGAGCAGCTGCTCGGAGGGCTTGTCCTTCAGCTCCGCCTTGCCGCTTTCCAGCGCGTCGACCAGCTCCTGTGTGATCTGGTTGCCTGTGTCTTTGCTGAAATCTGTTTCGGGATGGAGGTTGACCGAGGACAGAACGTAGGACAGGATCACCACCGCGACGATCAGCACGGCGGTAACGGATCTGGCGACCTTCGGCTGTTTGCCGAGCGCCTTGCGGAAGTTGGCAGAGCGCTTGAACGCCCATACGAACGCGATCCCCAGCAGGAATATCAGAAAGCGCAGATACGAAAAGCTCGCCGGAACATCCGCGTTCAGCGTGATCCCCTTGACGGTCGCGCGGCTTTCGCCCAGATCGGGGAAGTTGATGCGCAGGTTGCCGACCTTGCCGGAAAAATCGCAGACGATGTATTTTGTCGCGTCGATCTCATTGAACACCGACCCTTTGACCAGACCCGAGCGCATATAGTAAGAGGCGTTGGTCTCGTCGGTAAAGTCGATGGAATAATCGGTTTTGTAGGCGGTGCCGGACATATCCAGCTTGATGACGCCGATCTTCTGATCCAGCCCCGTAAACTCGATGGACGCGCTCTGTCCGGTGGTGACATAACCGTTTTCCGAGGGACTCATGCCGCTGACGGAGGCGTTTTCGAGATTCAGCGCGGCTTCTTCATAGCCGCCCTTCCACAGATGGTAGCTGTTGAAGTTGAACGCGACCGCTTCGATCAGGATGACAAACAGCATCGCCTTCGCCATATATCCGACGAATGCGGAAAAGCCTTCCTGCGGGATACGCTTGCTCAGCAACGACAGCCCGAGGCTGACCGCGGAAAAGATCGCAACGCCGATCGACAGCGGGAGCAGATAGGATTCCGCGATCCCCGCAACAAGCGCAAAGACGACCGTCACCGCGCACGCTGCATAGCGGATCAGGCGGGAGTACCTGCGTTCCTTGATAACGCTCGTGACCGCAAACACCAACAGCGATACGAGCGATAGAATGAAAATGATTTTCATGACTTCCTCCTGTTATGATGAAAACATTTCGGGATGGTTTCTCGAATAGTGAAAGATGTATTGCTGGGCGATGCCCGCGTATTCTCCGAACACCGACGGCTCCATGCCGTCAAACAGCGTCGCCATCGCGCGCTTCATCCAAACGTCCAGCGGAAAGCTCTCCAGCCGATGCAGTCCGTACAGCAGGACACAGTCGGCGACCTTGACCCCGACGCCGGTGATCTGCATCAGCTGCGACTGCGCCTCTTGATACGGCAGCGTCCGCAGGCGTTCGAGGTCGATCTCACCGTCCGCGACCTTGCGCGCCGCGTCGATGATATAGCGGTGACGAAAGCCCGCGCGGATCGGCGTCAGGTCGTCCGGCTCCAGCGCGGCAAGCCGCCCGGCGGTAGGAAAGGCAAAAACGCCGTCCCCGACAGGCTCGCCGAAGTTCTCGCACAGCCTGTCGACAATGCCGACGATGCGCTTGATGTTGTTGTTCTGAGAGATGATAAAGCTGATCAGCGCCTCAAACGGCTCCTGATTCAGGATCCGTATCCCCGGCGCGTATTTTGCCGCCTGAGCCATCACGGGATGCAGGCGGGACAGCTGTTCTTTGACGGCTGTATAATCCAGATCAAGATCGAAATACGCCGCCCACATCGCACGGTCCGATTCCTCCGCTCCGTCGATCACAAGGCGGTCGCCGTCCGTATGAACGGTCGCTGCTCTGCCTTTGACAACGCCGAAAAAGCCGCCGTTCTCCTGCTCTTTCCACCGAAAGCTCTGACCGCAGTCGAGCGTATCCTTCAGCGAAAGGGCGTGTATGTCCTCAAAAATCAGCCTGTTCATAAATCTTCCTCAAAAAAATCTGAAAACAGTATACCATATTCTTTTTCATTATGCTATAATATTTTTAAAATTTTCGGGTGAGGCCGCAGCCCTCCCGCAACTCTTCACAAAATCGGAGGTTCATCATGAAGCCAAACATCTGTACCATCCCCATTACCGATCTGTTTACCGAGACCGACGGATGCCCCATCTGCCGTATGCACCGTATGCTGGAGGAGCAGTATGTCGAGTACATCACCGGCGCGGCGATGATGGCGCCGGATGTGCGCGTCATCACCAATAAGACCGGCTTTTGTCACCGTCATTTTTCGATGATGGTCAACAACGGCCCGCGTCTGTCAAACGCCCTGCTGCTGCAGACCCATATCGACGAACAGCGCAAGCTGGTCTTTCCGAAAAAGCTCGATGATCCCGCCTCCAAGCAGAACATCGCGGCGATCGCGGAGCTGGGCAAATCCTGCTATGTCTGCGACCGCGTCGATCATGATGTGCTGCATCTGCTGCGCACGGTCTACACCCAGTTCGGTCAGGATCCCGATTTCCGCAAGCAGTTCGAGGCGCAGGACTACATCTGTCTGAACCACTATTCCCTGATCATGACCGCGTCCAACGCCCATAAAAAGGCGATGAACAAGAAAGTCTGGAACGAATTCTACGAGGCGGTCAACACCCTGTCGAAAAAGTACATGGATACCCTTTACGACGACGTGACCCACTTCACCACCATGTACGATTACCGCAATCAGGGCGGCGACTATAAGAACAGCAAGGACAGCATCGAGCGCGCCGTCAAATTCATCACCTCCTACCCCGTGGATGAAAACCTGAAATAGAGCATACAAAAAGCACTTCTGATCGAAAGGTCAGAAGTGCTTATATAATTTGATCATATCTTCATCAACGATACCGAGTGAAAGGAAGTTGCCTTCTTTATCCTTCACGCGGTATATTTTTTTATCCTCTGCGGCATTTTTGATCTCGGTGCGCATGACGTCCAGCGGATTTCCGTTTTTGAAGCGGTGCGCCTGCTTATCGGTGACGACCAGCTCGGGATACGCGGCGAACAGGCTCTCGACCGTGCGAAAATACGGCGCGGATTCATCGATACCGCCGTTTTGCATGATCTCTTTCAGCTCGTCGAGCGTGATCGCGTCGCTGAGCGTATAGCCGCAGGCTTCCTCGCGCACAAGGTCGGTCATTACGCCGACCGTACCCAGCGAGCGGGCAAAGTCGTCGATCAGAGAGCGGACATAGGTTCCCTTGGAGCAGGCGATATCGAGCTTGCCGGACTGCGTTTTTTCATCGAACGACAACAGCTCCAGCAAATAGACAGTCACCGTGCGTGCGCGGCGCTCGACCTCTTTGCCCTCGCGGGCGTACTGATAAAGACGCTTGCCGTCGATGCTGACCGCCGAATACATCGGGGGCAGCTGTTCGATCTCGCCGCGAAAGGCGTCGAGCGCTTTTTCGACCGCGTCCGCAGTACAGTGAGCGGGCTTTTCTTCGATCACCTCGCCCCAGATATCCAGCGTGTCGGTCGCAGCGCCCAGTCTGAAGTCGGCGGTGTATCGCTTATCCTGACGGGGAATGATATCCTGCGCCTTGGTCGCCGAGCCGAGCAGCACCGGCAGCAGTCCGGTCGCGTTCGGATCGAGCGTACCGGTATGACCGGCTTTCTTTTGTCCGATCAGCTTGCGCACGACCGCGATCACATCAAAGGAGGTGAACTCCTTTTGCTTGTGTATCAGCAGAACGCCGTTGATACTCATAAAAATGCCTCGGCAGCGTCGACAAGCAGCTTTTTGACGGTCGCGAGGTCGCCCTCGACCGCACAGCCTGCCGCAGCGGGATGACCGCCGCCGCCGAACTGCTTGCAGAATTCCGCCGCGTTGATGCCGTCGTTGGTTCTGACGGAGATCTTGAACACGCCGCCTTCTTTTTCGCGCATGGTGATACCCATCTCCACGCCCTCGACCTGACGCGGGATATTCGCCAGACCCTCCATCTCGTCATCGCCGGCGCCGAGCACCTTTTGCATGGCGATGGTGGTATAGACGACGGCGCATTTGCCGCCCGCGTAGAATTCCATGGTGTCGTAGATCATGCGCTCCATCTTGATTTTTGCCCTTGTCTTGACGACAAAGTTGATGTAGTTGATCGACTGCCAGTCACAGTAGGGGATCACCTCAGCGGCAAACTGATGGGTGCGCGGGGTCGTATTGGAGAAGCAGAAGCAGCCGGTGTCGGTCGAGATACCGGTATAGATACCGGCGGCGATATCCTCGTCCGGCTCGATCTGAAGCATCCTGATGAGCTGCCATACGGTCTCGCTCGCCGCCGCCGCATCCGCGTCGACATATACATTGTCCGCGGTGATCGAATTGGTGCGGTGATGGTCGATGCAGAGATCGATCTTCTCAACGCCCTGCATCACCTGCTCGCCCAACAGCGAAGGCGCCGCAACGTCGACGCTGACGATATACTGCGGCTCAAAGTCCTGATCCTCATAGCGTTCGGTCAGATACCGGAACTTTGAGGGAACGGGGCCGTTGACGGCGACATTGGCTTTTTTGCCCATTTTCCTCAGGGCAAACGCCAGCGCAAAAGCGCCGCCGAGCGTATCGCCGTCGGGATACAAATGGGTCAGCAATTTAAAATGATCATTCTCCTGTAAGAGAGAAGCAACTTCCTCAAGCGTTATCATCCTCATGGGGTTCCTCCTCTTCGCCTTTGATATCCAGGCTGTTCAGTATGCGCGATATCTCCGCGCTGTACTCGATCGAATCGGTCGGGGTAAAGATCAGCTCCGGAACGTGTCTGAGTCTGAGCCGCAATCCCAGCTCGCGGCGGATAAATCCCGCAGCGTTTTTCAGCCCTTTGGCGGCGTTTTTAGACGCGTCCATGCCCTCGAGCGCGCTGATATAGACCGTGCAATAGCTCAGGTCGTTGGTGACCTCTACTCTGACGATGGACAGAAAGCAGGAGGTGACGCGGGGATCCTTGAGCTCGCGAAAGATCGCGGTCAGCTCGCGCTTGATATCCTCGGTCGTCCTGCCTAATTTATGATTTGCCATTTTACTTTCCTACTCTTCACTCTTCACTCTTATTTCTTCACTCTTCACGATATTCTTCGATGGTGAACACCTCGAAGATATCGCCCTCTTTGATATCGTTGTACTTCTCGAGACCGATACCACACTCATAGCCCTCGGCGACCTCTTTGACGCTGTCCTTGAAGCGCTGGAGAGAACCGATGTTGTCGTCGGCGATGATGATGCCGTCGCGTACGACACGGACGCCCGCGCCGCGCTGGATCTTACCGCTCTTGACATAGCAGCCGGCGATATTGCCGATGCTCTTGATGCGGATGACGTTGCGCACCTCGGCGGTGCCGAGGATGACCTCACGGGTCTTGGGAGCAAGCATACCCTTCATCGCGCTCTCGATCTCTTCGATGCAGTCGTAGATGACGCGATACATACGCATATCCACGCCGTCGCGCTCGGCATTCGCCTGCGCGGTCGCGTCGGGACGTACGTTAAAGCCGACGATGATGGCGTTGGAAGCGTTAGCAAGCATGACGTCGGACTCGGATACCGCGCCGACAGCGCCGTGGATGATGTTGACGCGCACTTCCTCGTTAGACAGCTTTTCAAGGCTCTGGCGAACAGCCTCTACGGAGCCCTGAACGTCAGCCTTGACGATGATCTTCAGCTCCTTGACCTCGCCGAGCTTCATCTGATCGAAGAGGTTATCGAGCGTGACCTTGGTACGCGCGTTGAACTCGGCTTCCTTCTTCTCGTGCTTTCTCTGCTCGACCAGCTCACGCGCCAGACGCTCGTCAGTAACGGCGTTGAATACGTCGCCGCCCGTCGGGACGTCGTCCAGACCGGTGATCTCGACCGGGACGGAGGGGCCTGCCGAGGTGACGCGGTTGCCCTTGTCGTCGGTCATCGCGCGAACGTGTCCGACCGCGGTGCCGGCAACGACGATATCGCCGGTCTTGAGGGTACCGTTCTGAACCAGAATGCTGGCGACGGGACCTCTGCCCTTATCAAGGCGCGCCTCGATGACCGTACCCTTCGCGGCGCGGTCGGGGTTGGCTTTGAGCTCCTTCATATCGGCTACCAGCAGTACCATCTCGAGCAGATCGTCAATACCCATACCGGTCTTGGCGGATACGGGTACGCAGGGCGTATCGCCGCCCCACTCCTCGGGGATGAGCTCATACTCGGTGAGCTGCTGTTTGACCTGCTCGGGATTCGCACCTGCCTTATCCATCTTGTTGATGGCGACGATGACGGATACGCCCGCCGCCTTCGCATGGTTGATCGCCTCGATGGTCTGCGGCATGATACCGTCGTCCGCTGCGACGACCAGGATCGCGATATCCGTTACCTGCGCACCGCGGGCACGCATGGTGGTGAACGCCTCATGACCGGGGGTATCGAGGAAGGTGATCTCGCGGTCGTTGATAGAAACGCGATACGCGCCGATGTGCTGGGTGATGCCGCCCGCCTCGGTCGCGGTAACGTGCGCGTTGCGGATATAGTCGAGCAGGGAGGTCTTGCCGTGGTCGACGTGACCCATGACGACGATGACCGGCGCGCGGTCAACAAGGTTCTCATCCGCGTCCTCGCTGTCGTCGATGATCTGCTCTTCGATGCTGACGACGACCTCCTTCTCGACCTTCGCGTGGAACTCCATCGCGATCAGAGAAGCGGTGTCGAAGTCGATGGTGTCGTTCGCGGTGACCATCGTACCCATCAGGAACGCTTTCTTGACGACCTCTGCTACGGTCGCCTTGAGCTTTAAGGCAAGCTCGCCGACGGTGATCTCATCCGGGATCTCGATGGTCATCTTCTTAGCCTTACGCTCCTTCTCGATTCTGTCCATACGCTCGCGCTCGGTCTCGCGCTTGCCGGAGCGGCGGTTGCGCTGCTTGGAGCGCTGATTGATCTTCTGCTTCTTCGAGGACATATTGTTCTCGTTCTTGACCTTATCCAGCGCAAGGTCGTCATATTTCTGGTTATACTTGTCAACGTTGACCTCGGCTGCGCCGGTATCGACGATCCTGCCGGTACCGCGCTTTGATTTGATCTCGGATTTCAGGTCGATCTCCGCGGTCTTGTCGGGCTTTTGCTTTTTGGGCTGCGCTTCGTCCACCTTGCCCGCCTTCTTAGCGGAATCAGGACGGAGCTTATCCTTCATTTCCTCGCGGCGCTTCTTTTCCTCAGCCTTGCGCTGCTCAGCCTCTTCCTGCTGTTTTTCGATCGCATGATCTCTGACAGCAAAGTAAGCGGCAAAATCCGCGACTGCATTCTTCTGTGTAAACCAGTCAAAGACAACGTTCAGTTCATCTTCCGTCAGGGCGGTCATTGCCTTTTTTTCCGAACCGCAGTAGTCCTTGACGACCTTCACGATCTCTTTCGTTGTAACGCCGAGGTCGGTCGCGACCTCTTTGACCTTATATTTAATCATAATCGCCATGTTGTTTCCTCCTTAAGTGTTGAGATTCACGATCATCTGAGATGTGGGCGGCGCCCACCGGAACTCTTCACTTTAATTTCTTTACTCTTCGCTCATCAATGTGAGAATCTTATCGGCAAAGCCTTTATCGGTAACGCAGATAACGCCGCAATGCTTTCCGAGAGCAAAGCTCAGCGCATCCTTATCATGCTTCAGCGTCCGGATCGGAACGCCGTACTGTACGGCTGCCTTTTCGACATTTTTCAGACTGTTGTCGGAAAAATCGCTTGCCGCCAGTACGAGCAGCGCTTTTTTGTCCTTGACCGTTCTGACGACCGTATCCGCGCCGGAGATCAGATATCCCGCGCGCTTACACAGTCCCAGAAAGGAAAGCAATCTGTCGTTCATGCTTCCAGCTCTTTTCTGAGGGTTTCGTAGATCTCGGGAGCGATCGGCGCCGAAAATGCCCTTGACAGGCGCTTTGCCTTTTCCGCCTTGGTCAGGCACTCTGTGTTTTTACATATATATGCGCCTCTGCCGGGCTTTTTGCCGGTGAAGTCGACAGAGATCTCTCCCTCTTTGTTGCGTACGATACGAACAAGCTCGCGCTTATCCTTCATCTCGCCGCAGCCGATACATTTTCTAAGCGGTACTTTTCGCTCAGCCATATTGATTCTCCTACTGCTGTTTATTCGCTGTCTTTCTTCTCGTCGTCATCCTCGTCCTCGCCCCAGAAACCGGATTCGGGACGGATGTCGATCTTATAGCCGGTCAGCTTAGCCGCTAAACGAACGTTCTGACCCTTGTTGCCGATCGCCAGCGAGAGCTGACCGTCGGGAACGGTTGCCTTGCACGCCTTCGAGCCGTCCTCTGCGAGGTCGACCTCGACTACGTTTGCGGGCGAAAGCGCTGCGGCGATGAACTTCTTGGGATCGTCGTCATACAGCACAATATCGATCTTCTCGCCGCCGAGCTCGTCAACGATTGTGTTGACGCGCGCGCCGCGGGTACCGATGCAGGCGCCGACTGCGTCGACCTCGCTGTCCTCGGAAAAGACCGCCATCTTTGTGCGGCTGCCCGCCTCACGGGAGATCGACTTGATCTCGACGATACCGTCGTAGATCTCAGGCACTTCCTTTTCAAACAGGCGTCTGACAAAGTCGGGATGGGTGCGGGAGATGATCGCGCGCGGGCCGCGGTCGGATTCCTTTACGCCCGCGACATATACCTTGACGGTGCTGCCTTCGCGCAGGACCTCGTCGCCGATCTGCTCAGATTTGGGCAGGACGGCAACGGCGTTGCCGAATTTCAGCGTCGCGTTGCCGGTGACGGGATCGACGCGCTCGACGGTCGCGGTAGTGATCTCCTGCGCCTTTGACTGGAACTCGACCAGCATCTGGTCCTTTTCTCCGTCACGGATGCCTTGGCGGATGACCGAACGCGCGGTCTGTACCGCGATGCGTCCGAACTTTTTCGGCGCGAGCGGGATGCCG
>CACZAW010000030.1 GCA_902779225.1 uncultured Ruminococcus sp.
GAAGTTGTAGGTCGCATAGGCGTCCTGCTTGATTAGAATCTGATCCTGCAGCTTGCTGTTGTCGACAGTGATCTCGCCGAATACCGCATCGGTAAAGGTGGTGGAGCCTTCGATCGGCATCTTCTGGCGGATGACGTAGGGGATGCGCGCATCCAATTTCTCTTTGATTTCAGCCTCCGATAAATCTCTGCAATGGCGGTCGTAGCCGCCGCCGACGGTCTCGTTCTGGATCTTTTCGAGGCGCTCCTTGGTGCAGAAGCAGCGGTACGCCCTGCCCTCCTTGATGAGCTGCTCTGCGTAGGGGAGATACATCTGTTTGCGCTCGCTCTGGACATAGGGACCGTAGTCGCCGCCGACGTCGGGACCCTCGTCATGTTTGAGTCCCGCGACGGCAAGGGTCTTGTAGATGACGTCTACCGCGCCCTCGACATAGCGCTCCTGATCGGTGTCCTCGATGCGCAGCACAAAGACGCCGTCCTGCGATTTTGCTACCAGATATTCATATAACGCCGTTCTGAGGTTGCCGACATGCATAAAGCCGGTCGGCGACGGGGCAAAACGGGTTCTGACAGTTTGATTGCTCATGCTTATTCACCCGCCAAATCTTTCATTCTGCAGCACTTCTTGTATTTCTTGCCGGAGCCGCAGGGACAGGGATCGTTGGGGCCGACCTTCTTCTTTTTGACGACGGTGCGGTTGGTGGAGAGGGTGCCGTCACCGGAGAATTCGACGGGCTTCGCGACCTGCTCGCGCTTGAGGCCGAGCTCGATCGCCGAGGGCTTGGGACGGTTGTCCTCCGGATTCTTGAGGATGACCTGATGGGCGGCAGCCGCCTTTTCTTCCGCTTCGCGGCGCTGACGCTCCAGCTCCTCGCGACGCTTCTGGATCGCGTAGACGCGCTTTGGCGCAAGCTCGATCAGCTTGGCGGTATCCTGCTTGATGGATTCGATCATCTCGTCAAACATATCAAAGCCCTCGATACGGAACTCGACGACCGGATCGCGCTGACCGTAGGCTCTCAGGCGAATACCCTGCTTGAGCTGATCCATGTTGTCGATATGATCCATCCAGTAGGTGTCGACGCTCTTCAAGAGATAGATGCGCTCCATCTCGCGCATGGTCTCGCTGCCGACGAGCTCTTCGTTTTCTTTGTAGATCTTCATCGCGCGCTCTCTGAGCTGAGCGATGATATCCGCCTTTTCAAGGTCGGCGGTATTCTTGACGGTATATTTGTTGTCGTCGTCGATCAGCCAGTCGCGGTACAGCTCGTTGAGAGAAGCAAGGTTCCAGTTCTCCTTGTCCATATCGTCGGCGCAGAACATATTGACGTTGGTTTCGATGGTATCCTCGACCATCTTGACGACGGTGTCGTGGATATCCTCGCCGTCGAGAACCTGATTGCGCTGACCGTAGATGATCTCGCGCTGACGGTTCATGACGTCGTCGTAATCCAGTACGGACTTACGGATTGCAAAGTTGCGGCTCTCGACCGTTGTCTGAGCTTTTTCGATACGGTTGGAGAGCATCTTGCTCTCGATCGGCGTGGTCTCGTCCAGACCGCCGAGGGAGAAGGCGGCGTCCATCTTTTCACCGCCGAAGATGCGAACCAGATCGTCCTCGCAGGAGAGGAAGAATTTGCTCTCGCCGGGGTCGCCCTGACGACCGGAACGTCCGCGCAGCTGGTTGTCGATACGGCGGCTCTCGTGGCGCTCGGTACCGATGATATACAGACCGCCTGCGGCGCGAACCGCTTCGGCTTCTTCGCTGATCTCTTCTTTAAAGCTGTTGTAATATTCCTGATACTTGGCGCGCGCGTCCTTGATCTCCTGATCGTCGGTATCGGCAAAGCCGGTCGCCTCGTTGATGATATCCTCTTCGATGCCTTCCTTGCGCATCTTGGCCTTTGCCATATATTCGGCGTTACCGCCCAGCACGATATCCGTACCGCGGCCGGCCATGTTGGTCGCGATGGTGACCGCGCCGAGCTTACCTGCCTGCGCGACGATCTCCGCTTCCTTTTCATGGTGCTTCGCGTTCAGAACGTTATGCTGAATTCCGGCGCGCTTGAGCATCTTTGAGAGCACCTCGGACTTTTCGATCGAGATGGTGCCGACCAGGATCGGCTGACCGGTCGCGTGGGCGCGCTTGATCTCCTCGATGATCGAGAGGAACTTGCCGTTTTCGGTGCGGTAGATCGCGTCGGGATTATCGACACGGATGACGTCCTTGTTGGTGGGAATCTCGATGACGTCGAGCTTGTAGATATCCTGGAACTCCTGTTCCTCGGTCTTGGCGGTACCGGTCATACCGGACAGCTTGTTGTAAAGACGGAAGAAGTTCTGGAAGGTGATGGTCGCGAGGGTCTTAGACTCGCTCTCGACCTTGACGCCCTCTTTGGCTTCGATCGCCTGGTGCAGTCCTTCGTTGTATCTTCTGCCGTACATCAGGCGGCCGGTGAACTCATCGACGATAATGACCTGACCGTCCTTGACGACATAGTTGACCTCGTTCTTCATGCAGCCGTAGGCTTTGATCGCCTGATTGATATGGTGCTGGATGGTGATGTTGTCGGGGTCGGTGAGGTTTTCGAGGTTAAAGAATTTTTCCGCCTTTTTCACGCCGAGCTGGGTGAGGGTAGCGGTGTTGGCTTTTTCATCAACGACATAGTCGATGCTGTTTTCCTGATAGAATTCTTCGAGATCCTCTTTGGAGTCGATCTCGGTGAAAACGTGCTTTTTCATCGTGCGGGCGAGCTGATCGGCGCGCTCGTACAGATCGGAAGCCTTGTCGCCCTTGCCGGAGATGATCAGCGGGGTACGCGCTTCATCGATAAGAATGGAGTCGACCTCGTCGACGATGGCGAACGCGTGCTGACGCTGAACTCTGTTTTCCTTATAGACGACCATGTTGTCGCGCAGGTAGTCAAAGCCCAGCTCGTTGTTGGTGCCGTAGGTGATATCGGCATTATAGGCTTTTCTGCGCTCGTCGTTAGACAGATCGTGTACGATCAGACCGACCGTGAGACCGAGAAAGCGATAGAGCTTGCCCATCCACTCGGAGTCGCGCTTAGCCAGATAGTCGTTGACGGTGACGATATGCACGCCCTCTCCGGTCAGACCGTTCAGGTAGGCGGGAAGGGTAGCGACCAGCGTTTTACCTTCACCGGTCTTCATCTCGGCGATGCGTCCCTGATGCAGGACGATACCGCCGATGATCTGCACGGGGAAGTGCTTCATGCCCAGCACGCGCCAGCTTGCCTCGCGGCAAACCGCAAACGCATCGGGCAGGATGTCGTCGGTCGTCTCGCCGTTTTTCAGGCGATCTTTCAGAATATCGGTCTGCGATTTCAGCTCGCTGTCGGACATTTTTTGATACTTGTCCTCCAGAGCGAGTACCTGATCACAGATAGGACGGATTCGTTTTAGCTCCTTCGTCGAGTAATCGCCGAAGAGCGCCTTCAGTAAACCCATATAAATCATTCCTTTCGTTATAGCCGTCCGATCATCATTCGTATTCAGCGCGTTTGCTGTCGGACGGGCTATGTCATGGCTGCAGGGAAAGTCCAAAATTCCCCAGTCTAAAGTATTATAACATATAACCCGCCAAAAATAAAGAAAAATATGCGACTTCTTCTATCGTGTTTTTTAGGCATTTTGTACGCTGGCTGCCCTGTTTGAGAAGCTGCGGTTTGCAGAAGAACATTTTCGCGTCAAATTTCTATTATGATATTGAATTTCATTTTCGGTTGATGTAAAATATATCTACATATGGAATTCACCCGAAAGGGAACATTGACCGAAAACGGCGGGGAGTGAATATGGAAAACGAGAAGAAAAAAAGGAAACGGCTGACGTCGTTTCAAATCATCATCCTCGGATTTATCGGCGTGATTTTCTTGGGAGCGCTGATCCTGACGCTGCCGATTTCTTCTCACGACGGCGTTTTTACACCGTTTAATCAGGCGTTGTTTACTTCGACCTCGGCGGTCTGCGTCACCGGGCTGGTGGTGCAGGATACCGCGACTTACTGGTCGGGCTTCGGGCAGGCGATCATCCTGCTTTTGATCCAGATCGGCGGTCTGGGCGTAGTGACGATGGCGGCATCCTTTGTGCTGCTGTCGGGCAAACGGCTCTCGCTGAGCCAGAGAACCACGATGCGAAGCGCGATCTCCGCGCCGATGGTCGGAGGTATCGTCCGACTGACAAAGTTTGTTATCAGGGGCGCGATCGTGATCGAGCTGATCGGCGCCACCCTGCTGATACCCGTCTTTTACAGGGGCTTCGGGCTGAAAGGCGTCTGGATGTCGTTCTTCCATTCCGTCTCCGCCTTCTGTAACGCCGGCTTTGACTTGATGGGAAAGCCGGACAACAAGTTCGCGTCGCTGACGGCGTACGCCGACAATCCGATCGTCAATATCGTTATCATGCTGCTGATCATCATCGGCGGTATCAGCTTTATGACATGGAAGGACTTCACGACTTATCGCTTCCGCTTCAAACGCTATACGCTGCAGACCAAGGTGATCCTGGTCACCACCGCGATTTTGATCCTGATTCCGGCGATCTTCTTTTTCTTCCGCGATTACGCGCAGCTCCCGATCGGCGAGCGGATCACCGGCTCGCTGTTTCAGTCGGTCACCACGCGAACCGCAGGCTTCAATACCGAGGATCTGACGCAGCTATCGACGATCAGTAAGGCGATCTTTGTCATCCTGATGCTGATCGGCGGCTCGCCCGGCTCGACCGCCGGCGGTATGAAAACCACCACCATCGCCGTTTTATTTGCCAACGGCATCGCGTCCTTCAGACGCAAAGAGGATCCGGAGCTTTTCGGCAGACGCGTCAACTCCGAGGCCGTCAAGACCGCGGCGACGATCCTGACGATGTACCTGACGCTGTGCTTTGCCGGCGCGGCGATCATCAGCCTTGTCGAAGATCTGTCGTTCGGAGCCTGTATCTTCGAGACCGCCTCGGCTGTCGGCACGGTCGGCTTGACGCTGGGGATCACCCCGCAGCTCGGCGTCGTTTCACAGATCATCCTGATGACGCTGATGTTTTTGGGCAGGGTCGGCGGACTCACCATCATTTACGCTACGCTTTCGGGCAGTAATAAAAAGCTTTCCAAATTACCGCAGGAAGGCATTACGGTAGGATAGGAGAAAAAGCATGAAATCAGTATTGTTGATCGGACTGGGACGCTTCGGAAAAAACCTTGCGATCCAGCTTAATCAGCTGGGACTCGACGTCATGGGCGTCGATCATGATGAAGACAGGGTCAATGAAGCGATAGATATCGTCACCGACGCACAGATCGGCGACAGCACCAACGAAGAGTTTCTGAAATCCCTCGGCATCCGCAGCTTTGATATCTGTTATGTGACTATCAGTAACGATTTTCAAAGCTCGCTGGAGACGACCTGTCTGTTAAAGGAGTTGGGGGCAAAATTTGTCATCTCCCGCGCGGAACGCGACGGGCAGGAAAAGTTTTTGCTCCGCAACGGCGCGGACAGGGTCGTTTATCCCGAAAAGCAGATTGCAAGGTGGGCGGCGATCCGTTACAGTTCCCTCCAGATACTTGATTACATCGAGCTGGATGACCGGCACTCGCTTTACGAGGTTCCCGTTCCCGAATCATGGGTCGGAAAGAACGTTGTACAGCTCGACGTCAGAAGAAAGTACAACCTGAACATCATCGCCATCAAGAGGGACGGCGACATGAACTTTATGATCACGCCCGAGACGACGCTGACGGCAGAATCATCACTGCTTGTCCTCGGCGAGTATAAGGCGATCCAGAAGTGCTTCCGACTGTAAGCCGTTTGTGATTGCAGTGTTTGTGTGACGGGTACTACCCGAAACGATATGAGTGTTTGACGAGGTATATTTATGAATATCATTATCGTAGGCTGCGGCAGAGTCGGCCGCTCCATCGCAGAGCAATTAACGATGGAAGGTCATTCCATTACGGTCATCGACACCAATCCTGCCGAGCTTGACAAGATATACGATACCGAGAATATCATGGCGATTGAGGGCAACGGCGCGACCCTCCCTGTACTGCGTGAGGCGGGGGTACAGAACTGTGATCTGGTGATCGCGGTCACGGCTACCGACGAGCTGAACCTCTACACCTGTCTGCTCGCGAAAAACTCGGGCGTTAATTCCACCATCGCCCGCGTTCGCAATCCTCAGTATATCAGCGACGTCAACGTCGTCAAGGACGACCTGAAGCTGTCGCTGGCTATCAATCCCGAATTCACCTGTGCGAGCGAGATCGCCCGTCTGGTCAAATACGTCGGCATCAAAAGCATCCGCAGCTTTGCGGGCGGCCGTGTCGATCTGATCAAGATCGAGGTCAAGGAGAAATCCCCCCTCGCCGATAAAAAGATCGCCGATATCGGCTCTTTGCTCAAGGGCGGCGTGCGATTTGCGTTTGTTGAGCGTTACGGCGAGCTGCATATCCCCTCCGGCGACTTTGTCCTCAGGGTGGGCGATCAGGTCTCGTTTGTCGCGCCGGCACAGGCGGCGTCAAAGCTGCTCAAAAGTCTGGGCGTTATCTCGACAAAGGCACGCTATGTGATGATCCTCGGCGGCAGTAAGATCGCCTTTTATCTGGCGAAGATCCTGCGCGAGACCGGTCTGAACGTCAAGATCTTTGAGCATAATCCCGAGCGCTGCGAGGAGCTCTCGGAGGATCTTCCCGGCGTGATGATCATCAACGGCGACGCCATGGATGAGGATCTGCTGATCAGCGAGGGCATCAACCACGCCGATGCGGTGGTTTGTCTGATGGATACCGACGAAGAGAACCTGCTTGCTTCTCTTTATGCAAAGCAGGTGAATCCCGACGCCAAGGTCATTACCGAGCTGGGCAACCTGAAATTCCAGAGCGTGATCGATCAGCTTCCGCTGGATTCCGTTATCCGACCGAAGCAGCTGACCGGTCAGTACATCATCCGCTATGTGCGCGGTATGCAGAATACGATCGGCAACAACGTCGAAACGATGTATAAGATCGCCGGCGAACGCGCCGAGGCGCTGGAGTTCCGGGTGCGTGAGAAAAATGCCGTTACCGGCGTTCCGCTTGCCAAGCTGAATCTGAAAAACGATCTGCAGATCATCTGCATCATCAGGGGCGGCAAGATCATCACCCCCGGCGGCAACGATACGATCGAAAAGGGTGACGGCGTGATCGTCCTGACAAAGCAAAAGGGACTGACCGATCTTAAGTCAATTTTGAAATAGCGCATATACTATTGGCAAGGTACGGCGGTAAGGAATATGAATAAACGTTTGATCTTTTATATACAGGGATGGGTTCTGTTGATCGAGGGCGCGACGATGCAGCTTTCGACCATCGTCGGACTGTATTACGGCGAAAAGGATTATCTGTACTTTTTGCTGTGCGGTCTGGGCGCGATGGCGCTCGGCGGCGCGCTGGTCATCAAAAAGCCCAAAAGCAACGTAATGCTGCTGCGCGACGGCTTTGCCGCGACCGCTTTGTCGTGGATCGTTCTGTCGCTGGCGGGATGCCTGCCTTTTTGGGTTTCCGGAGCCATCCCGGATTTTGTCGACGCGGTATTTGAGACCGCGTCCGGCTTTACGACTACGGGCGCGACCATCCTCAGGGATATCGAGAGCCTGTCCCACAGCATCTTGTTCTGGCGCAGCTTCTCTCATTTTCTCGGCGGCATGGGCGTAGTCGTCTTTTTGCTCGCGATCATCCCGCGGCTGGGCGGCAACCAGAGCATCAACCTGATGAAGGCGGAGTCCACCGGCCCCAAGGTGGCGAAAAGTATGCCGAAGCTGCGCAACTATGCAGCGCTGCTGTACGGGATCTACGGCGGCTTGACGGTGCTGGAGATCATCCTGCTGCTCTGCGGCGGCATGGGCTTCTTTGACTCTGTCACGACCTCGTTCTCAACGGCGGGTACCGGCGGATTTATGGTGTACAACGACTCGATGGGTCACTTCAACGGCAACCATTATCTGCAGGCGGTTGTCGCCGTCTTTATGCTGTTGTTCGGCGTCAATTTCTATGTGTATATCCTCATCCTGTCAAGAAAATTCAAGCTGGCGTTCAAGAATGAGGAGATGCTGATCTATGTCGGCTATATGCTGCTGGTGACCCTGCTGATCGCGATCGATATCTATCATATCTACGGCTCGGTCTACGAGAGCTTCCACCAGAGCTTCTTCTATGTCACCTCGGTCGGCTCGACGACCGGTATGGCGATGACGGACGTCAACAAATGGCCGGAGTTCTCCAAGGCGTTGATCCTGCTCGTTACCTGTGTCGGCGCCTGTGCGGGCTCGACCGGCGGCGGCTTTAAGGTGTCGCGCCTGTTGATCCTCATCAAGGGGATGCGCAAGGAATTCAATTTGATCCTGCATCCGCGTTCGGTGCATACCGTCAAGATGGACAATAAGCGCATCACGCATGAGGTCACCCGTTCGGTCAGCGTCTACTTCGTCATTTATACGCTGATCGTGATCATCACCACGATCCTGGTCTCCCTCAACGGGTTCGATTTTATGACGAACATTTCCGCGGTGCTGGCGACGCTGAATAACGTCGGTCCCGGTATGAATGTGGTCGGTTCGACCGGCAACTATGCCGATTTCAATATCTTATCGAAAATCATCTTTATTTTCAACATGATCGCCGGTCGACTGGAGCTCTATCCGTTCCTGCTGATCTTTATGCCGTCGGCGTGGAAGAGGACTTGATATGCGTACGGTTCTGATCACCGGCGCGTCGCGCGGGATCGGCGCGGCTTGCGCCCGCGACTTTGCCCGCGAAGGGTATCGCGTCGCGATCCATTACAATAAAAGTGAAAAGAAAGCGCTTGCGCTTTGCGACGATCTGATCGCCTGCGGCTGTGAAGCGATCACCGTACAGGCGGACGTCAGCGACAGCGCGGCGGTCACAGCGATGGTACGGTATGTCGAGGAACAGTTCGGGAAGATCGATGTATTGGTCAATAACGCCGGTATCGCGATGCAAAAGCTCTTTACCGACACCTCAGACAGCGAGTGGGATACGACGCTTGCGACCAACCTCAGCGCGGTGTTCTATGCCTGCAAGGCGGTCGCTCCCGCGATGATCCGTCGGCACAGCGGCTGTATCGTCAATATCGCCTCGATGTGGGGCGAGGTCGGCGCGTCCTGCGAGGTCGCCTATTCTGCCGCAAAGGCGGGCGTGATCGGCTTTTCCAAAGCGCTCGCAAAGGAGCTCGGCCCCTCGGGGATCCGCGTCAACTCGGTGTCGCCCGGGGTCGTGATGACCGATATGATGGCGGGCTTTTGTGAAGAGGACGTCGCCGCGCTCAAGGAGGAGACGCCCTTGTGCAAATTGGGTTCTCCCGAGGATATCGCGCGGGCGGTCGTGTTCCTTGCGTCGGAAAACGCGGGCTATATCACCGGGCAAATCCTCGGCGTGAACGGCGGGCTGATCATATGAAGCGCATCATATCCGTTCTGATGCTGACCGCAGTTTTGCTCAGCTGCTTTTGCGGTTCGGCAAAAGCAGAGCGTCAGGCTTTATCCTTGAAATATATCCCGCGCCCGGAGCGCGGGTCGCTCTTTTATCTGGATGTATACAGCGATACCGTACTCTCGGCGGCAGTGTTTGAACTGGATTTTGATGCTGCGTCGGCAGCGTATCGCGACGTTTCCTGCGAGGATGAAAACGCCTCGGTCATGGGAAATGCTGCGGGCGATACGGTAAAGCTCGTCTACAGTCACCGCGCTGGTATGAGCGGCAAGCTGTTTCGCGTCGGGTTCAAGGCGATCGGCGAGGGTTCTGTTCGATTCACGCTGCGTACCGATCAGGCGGTGAACGCCGACCTGGATTATCTGAACGATCTCTCCGATTGCACCTTGGAGGTCAGGCTCACAAAAGACGATGTGATCGACGCAGAGGATGTGCGATCCGACGACCGTGCGAACGCATCCTCCGATAAACAGGCAAAATCGGGTAAGGCAGCCGCGGAAAAGAAGTCCGAAAAATCGAAAAAGCAGGTCTACGGCGGCGCTGAATCCGATCGCTATGCCCCGGAGGAAATCGCCGAAGCGGAGGCTATGACCGAACCCGGGAAGGGGATCTTTCGCGATTATTCCGGTGAGGATCGCACGACATTTTTCCTGCTCGGCGGCGCGGCGGTGCTGCTGGCGGGTCTGCTGGTTGTCGCCGGGATCGTCATCGGCAGACGCATGAAAAAGAAAGCGCCTGAGGATGAGGAACCGGAGAATGACGCGGAAGAGGACGATGCGAATGCGCTCGCGCCGGTGAATTTCGTTGAACAGACAAAGGAAGAGGATATCTTCAGAGATATTGAATAATTCTTTGTTAGAATTCTTTTAAAGAATAATAAAGCGTATAATAACAGCCCTGTATCACCGCGATACAGGGCTTTGTTACATTCTTATTTGTTTTTCTTAACAGCATCCATGATCTTGATTACGACGGGGCAGAGTACCATATTGGTGCCGAGCTCGATCAGGAAGTTGATGCCGGTCATCGTGAAGATGATGTAGTACAGCACGTCGGAACCGCCCGACCATGCGGCGAGGATATCCCTGTAGAAGATCATCATTCCGAGGATGAAGATACCCGTGTTGACAAGGGGCGCGACAAATGCCGCCGTTACGGTTGCGACGATCTTGTTGCCGCTTTCGAGAGCGCGGTAATGCACGCCTGCTTCAAAACCGGCGAGTGCGCCCTTGAGGATGACCAGAACCGCGCAGATCGCGGGGTTGGCGTTCCATACCATCGCGCCGCCGATATCCGCGCCGAAGATGCACATGAGCAGCACGACTACGCCGAATACGCCGCCGAGATATGCACCGGCTCCCGCGCCGTAGAGAGCTGCGCCGATGACGATCGGAATGAGCGCCAGGGTGATGGAGAACGGACCGAACTTGACGAAGGTGGAGAATATCTGCAGCACGATGATGATGGCAGTCAGAATTCCCAGCGCCGTCAGACGGTAGGTGTTGACCTTTTTGTTTGCTTTTGACATGATTTTACCTCCTGCTGCCTTTTCCGTAAAACGGAATAAAGCGCAATAAAAATTATATCAAATTCAAAAGAATTGATATTCAGTTTTGATGATAAAGCCTGTACCCGGAGCGAAGCCCTTATCGGGTGTTTTTATCATAAATCAGCTTCAGACCCTGCATGATCAGATCGTCCTGGACGGTGATATCGTGGGTACAGTGCTTGATGATGGTTTTCGCCATGCCGCCGGTCGCGACGACGGTGCATTTTTCGCTCAGCTCCTGTTCGATCCTGTCGATCATGCCGTCGATCATGCACACGGTGCCCCAGACCACGCCGGAGCGGATCGAGCGGTCGGTGTTGTTGCCGATGACGGACTTGGGAGCGTCCAGTGATACCGAATAGAGCAGCGCGGCGTTGCCGGTCAGGGCGTTGAGCGAGACCATGACGCCCGGGGCGATCGGGCCGCCGAGCATCGTCTTGTTGCTGTCGATGACGCACAGAACGGTAGCGGTGCCCATGCTGATGACGATGCAGGGAGCGGAATAGGATGCATTGGCTGCGACACAGGCGACGACCAGATCGGCGCCGAGCTGTGACGGATCCTCGATGCGGATATTCAGTCCGGTCTTGATGCCGGGGCCGACGACCAGCGCGTCGAGATTCAGCAGATCATGTAAGGCAGAACGGATCCGCGCCGTAACGGTCGGCACGACCGAGCTGATGATGCAGCCGCTGAAATCCGTGCGGTGGATGCCCATGACCCGGATCAGCGAATACAGCTCGACGGAGTATTCGTCCGCCGTTTTGTTCTTATCGCAGGAGATGGTCAGCGTGCGAACCAGCGTGTCACAATCAAAGATGCCGAACTTGATATTGGTGTTTCCGATATCGACTGCAAGCAGCATATACATTTCGCTCCTTTCCGTTGAGGATTGTATCATACTTTTTAGGTATTTTCAATATAAATGACCAATTTTCAGCTTTTTTCACATAATGAAAAATATATCATACGGTATGTGTTAGAATATCTGTGTACGCATAGATGCGGTTCGACATTTTTCGTCGGATATCACTGTCGAATTATTTTGTATGATTGTTCAAGGGGAGGCATATTGATGACTCAGGAAGAGAGAAGAAATCTCGAGATCCTTGCCTGTAAAGCGAGGATCGGCGCGATCATCGGTACTTTTAACGCAAAATCCGGTCACCCGGGCGGCTCGCTGTCGGCGGCTGATATGTTCACCTATCTGTATTTTAAGGAGATGAACGTCGATCCCGCCAATCCCGATTGGGAGGACAGAGACCGTTTTGTTTTGTCTAAGGGGCATTGCTGCCCGAGCCTGTACGCCGTTCTGGCGCTCAAGGGCTACTTTGCATGGGAGGAGCTGAGCGTGCT
>CACZAW010000031.1 GCA_902779225.1 uncultured Ruminococcus sp.
AGAACCGAAACTATGAATCGACATTTCAAAACCTTAGAACTCGACAAAATTCTGCAAATGCTGGCAGAGGAGACCGCAATCTCCGAAGCCGGTGAAAACGCGCTGGCGATCGAGCCTGCCGTGACCCTCGACAAAACCGAATTGCTTTTGCAGCAGACCGAGGACGCGCATATCCTGATCGGTCGCTTCGGCGCGCCGTCCTTCGGCGGCATCGACAATGTAACGAACGCCCTCAGACGCGCCGAGGCAGGCGGCGGACTGAACACCTCGGAGCTGCTGAGCATCGCGCGTGCGCTGAGAGTGATCAAGGGCGTACGCGACTGGCGCTCAAAATGCGCGGGGATCAGCACGTCGCTCGACGGTTTTTTCAGCGTGCTGTACACGAACCCTAACCTGCACGACCGCATCACGACCTGCATCATCGGCGCGGATGAGATCGCCGACAGCGCGTCGCGGGAGCTGTCGGACATTCGCAGAAAAATGCGGATCGCATCCTCCAAGGCGCGCGAGGTACTTGAAAAGATCATTCGCTCCACCACCTATCAGAAATACCTCAGAGAGGCGATCATCACCCAGCGCGACGGCAGATACGTCGTGCCGGTCAAGCAGGAATACCGCAATATGGTCGCCGGTCTGGTACATGATACATCATCGTCCGGCTCGACGGTATTCATTGAGCCGATGGGCGTGGTCAACGCGAACAACGATATCCGCGTGCTGCAGGGAGAAGAAGAAAAGGAGATCGAGCGGATCCTGTATGAGCTGTCGGGATTGTGCGCGGGATGCGCGAATGAGATCATCGACAGCTACAAGACGCTCGTCGAACTGAACCTGATTTTTGCCAAGGCGCACCTCGCCTATAAAATGAAAGCCGTCCGTCCCAGGATGAACGATAACGGCGTGATCGAACTGAAAAACGCGCGGCATCCGCTGATCCCTAAGGACAGGGTGGTGCCGGTTGACGTCGCGCTCGGCGACAGCTACGATACCCTTGTCATCACCGGCCCCAATACCGGCGGCAAAACCGTTTGTCTGAAAACGGTCGGACTGCTGACGCTGATGGCTGCCTGCGGACTGATGATCCCCGCGGCGGACAATTCCAGGCTGAGCGTCTTTCGCAGGGTGCTGGTCGATATCGGCGACGAGCAGAGCATCGAGCAGAGCCTGTCGACCTTCTCGGCGCACATCACCAACATCATCGGTATTCTGAAGCTGACGAACCGCTCGACGCTCGCGCTGATCGACGAGCTGGGCGCAGGCACCGATCCCGTCGAGGGCGCGGCGCTGGCGGTCGCTATCCTCGAAAAGCTGAGAGAGCGCGGCGCGAAGATCGCCGCAACGACGCACTATGCGGAGCTGAAAGAATACGCCCTCAAAACCGAGGGCGTGGAAAACGGCTGCTGTGAATTCGACGTCAAGACACTGCGCCCGACCTATAAGCTGTTGATCGGAATCCCCGGCAAATCCAATGCATTTGCGATCTCCAAGCGGCTGGGCATGGAGGACGAGGTCATCGAGCGCGCAAAGCTGCTGACCTCATCGGAAAGCAGACAGTTTGAGGATGTTGTCGAAAGTCTGGAAGAAAGCCGTCAGGAGCTGAGCGAGGAAATCGAAAAGGCGCGCAAGGCGACCCTGGAGGCCGAAGCAAAACGCGCCGAAGCGGAAAAAACACTGGAACGCGCAAAGGCTGACGCGAAACGCGAGACCGACTACGCCAAGCAAAAGGCGCAGGAGCTTGCCGCAAAGACCCGCGCGCAGGCTTACGCGCTGATTGACGAGCTGGAAAAGGCGCAGAAATATCAGGCGGAAGAAAAAGCAAAATTCAAGAGCGGCTTGAAAGCGCTCGAGGAAACCGCTGATCCGATCAAAGAGGCGGAAAAAAGCGATTACAAGCTGCCGCGCGAGCTGAAGGTCGGCGATAACGTGCTGATCTTTGATATCGACAAAAAGGCAGTCGTGCTGGAGAAGCCCGAAAAAGGAACGGTGCTGGTACAGGCGGGCATCATCAAGACCCGCGTCAAGCTCAACAACCTGCGGCTGCTCGAGCAGCAGAACGTCAGCGTTCAAAAGCGCAGGGAGCGTACCGTCACCAAAAACGTACAGTCCTCCTCACGCAACGAGATCGACGTGCGCGGACAGACTGCCGACGAAGCTGTCCTCACTGTCGATCAGGCGATCGACGGCTGTGTGCTGAGCAATATCCATATGCTGACGATCATCCACGGCAAGGGTACCGGCGTGCTGAGGTCGGAGATACAGAAGTTTCTCAGACATCACAAAGCGGTCAAGTCGTTCCGTCTGGGCACCTTCGGTGAGGGCGAAAGCGGCGTGACGATCGTGGAGTTGAAATAAGTCAGAAGCAACTATTGACAGTCAAGTAAATTATGCGTATAATATAAGTGAACAAGGAGCTATCCGATAGACGGTTAGCCCGAATACTTGCTAAAAATAACCGTATCCTTGGCTGGGGCGGTTATTTTTTTATGCTGATAATGTAGCCTGTGGCTGCAATCAGGATGACTGCGAATATAATCAAATATTCCATATTCATCACCCTCCGTGCAGATTCCCGATAGGGTTTCTATTTCAACAGAGGGTCACAGTCCCTCTGTAATGACCGATGTCTTTCAGAGGGCTAACCGCCTACCGTTTATATGGATAACTCCTTGCAAAAGCCACTATATCAAATGATAATATGACAGTCAACAATTGTGACAGCTTCGTAATTTGAAATTGCAAAAAATCAACCCGCCCAAATGGGCGGGTTTTGTGTTGAAAATCGGTTTATGCGTTGATAGTGAGGACTTGCTTCTGGCGATTCGGGATCGCGAACGCGACGTTGATCGCGTGGTCGCCGACACGCTCGATATCGATGAGCATATTCAGGAACACCGCGCCGGATTCGGCGTTGCAGGTGCCTGCATCCATGCGGGCGATATGCTTGATCTTGAATTCGTCCTTACACTCGTCGACCTCGTCCTCTGTCTTGATGATGCGCTCGATCAGCTCGGGAGAGGCGCCCTGCGCGTTGAACATCGCGAAGGAAAGCTCCATCAGGGTGCGACATTTTTCGCAGATTTCGCGCATCTCGGTCATCGCGGTTTCGCTGAACTGGAGGTTGTTTTCAAGAACGGTGCGGGTATACTCGACGATATTCTCGGCGTGGTCGCCGATACGCTCAAGATCCTGGATCGCGGAGTACATCGCGGCGACGACCTGACGGTCGTGATCCTCGATGTCGAGCGCATTGATCTTAACGATATAATCGGTGATCTCCTTAGAGAGATAATCGATAACCTTCTCACGGTCGGTGACCTTATCGATGGAATCCTTGTCGCGGTCAAAGAACGCGATCAGGGAACGGTTATAGTTCTTCTGCACCAGACGGGTCAGGCGGGCGACCTCTTTTTCACACTGCAGCACCGCCATGGGCGGGGTGGTAAGAATGCGGTTGTCGATGAATTCGACCGCCATCTTGTCCTTTTCAGGATCCTCGTGATAGGGCAATATCTTCTGCGTCAGCTTTACCATCAAGCCGGAGAACGGCATCAGAACGACCATGTTCACGACGTTGAAGAAGATATGCGCGGCGGAGATCTGCGCTCCGGGCGCATTCGGGAAGATGCTCTCGATCGTCGGCGCGATCGGCAGGATCATCGTCAGCGGAACAAGCAGGATCACGCCGAACAGGGTGATCAGCAGGTTGAGGATCGCGACCTGCTTCGCGTTGCGCTTTGCGCCCATCGCAGACAGGAACGCCGGCATACACGCGCCGAGGTTCATGCCGTAGACCATAAAGATCGCCTGCTCAAGACCGATCGCACCCGCAGCGCCCAGCGCCATCAGGATACCGACGGAGGCGGACGAGCTCTGGATGATCGCGGTGATCACCACGCCGAGCAGCAATCCGATAAAGGGATTGTTGACGCTCTTTAAGACATTGTCGATCATTCCCTCGGAGTTGAGGCTCTTCAGCGCGTCTGACATCACGGTCATGCCGTAGAACAGGATGCCGAAGCCGGCTAGGATCTGACCGTAATACTTGTAGTTGTTCTTCTTGATGAACATGATGATGATCACGCCCGTAAAGATGAACAGCGGTACAAAGCTCTTCATGTCGAACGACAAAAGCACCGAGGTCATACAGGTACCGATCTTCGAACCGAAGAGGATACCGACCGTCTGTGACAGCTCCATGAGTCCGGCGTTCGTAAAGCCGACGACCATCGCCGCAGTCGCAGACGAGCTTTGGATAACGGCGGTGACGACAAGACCGACCAACATACCGAGGTATTTGTTGGAGGTGATCTTCTCCAGCAGGATCCTCAGCTTGTTACCGGCGGCAAGCTCGAGACCGTCGCCCATGAGCTTCATGCCCAAGAAGAACAGTCCGAGGCCTCCCAGTACGAGAAATAAATCTGTGATATTCATAATTTGCTCCGTTTGTACAGCCTATGCTGTGATTAACCGTAACGGTATATTGTATTCCAATCGGACACAGGGTATCTCAAATTACCCTATGTTAATAATAGCGAATTACACTGTCAATAATCTTCTATAAAAGAAAAATGCACAAAATCGGCAAAGTATACAATCATCACCGATAAAGTGCATTGAAAATCACTAAAAGTTTTTGACTTTTCAACAAGCCGTCACGGGTCATGCTTTTTGGGCGTGACATATACCGTCTTATAGTTGACGTAGATGACCTTGCCCGGCTTTGCGCCGGAGGGCTTCGATACGTTTTTGACGGCGGTGTAATCGACCGGCACCTGCGCGCTGTCCTTCGCCTTGGAGTGAGCGGCGGCGATCTGCGCGGCTTCGAGGATCGCCGTCTCGGAAACGGGCTTTCCGTCCGACACGATGATCACATGGGTGCCGTGGATATTCTTGGTGTGGAGCCAGATATCGCTTTTGTGCGCGGTGCGCAGGGTGAGCTGATCGTTCTGAACATTATTGCGCCCGACGAGGATACGAAAGCCGTCGGAGCTTTGATACTCGATCGGCGGGAGGGGCTTATCCTTGCGCTTCTGTGCGCCCTTTTGGGTACGGATATAGCCCTGATCGCGCAGTTCGGCACGGATCGCGGAAAGCTCGGCTTCGGTCTCGGCGCGGGATAATTCATCCTGCACGCTCTCGATATACTGCAGCTCATCCGAGGCTTTTTTGATCTGCTCGGTGAGCATGGTCTCGCGGGTCTTTGCCTTATTGTACTCCTTGTAAAAGCGCTGGGCGTTCATCGCGGGAGAGATCGCGGGGTTAAGACGAATGGTGATCGGGGCGTTGTCCTCGGCGTAGTAATTCTCTACCGTGACGGATGAGGCGCCCTTTTCGATGCGATACAGATTCGCCTGCAGCAGATCGCCGCGGATGCGGAGCGCTTCGCGGTCGGCGCACTTTTTCAGGTCTGCTTTTTGAAGATTGATCTTGCGCGAGAGGCGGTCGATCGTATTCGACAGCAGGCGGTTGAGGTCGGCGGACTTGGCGCGCATACGCGCGATGCGGTCGCGGTCGGAGAAAAAGGTATCGAGCAGCTCTAGATAACTGTCAAAATGCCTCACCGTCAGCGCGCCCTCATACTGACGGATATCCATGAAGCAGAAATCCATCGGCGAGCCGTCGGCTTTGCAGACGAGGGTGGGTGTGCCGACGCCGTGCTCCACCTCATTTTTGAGTTGTTCCACTGCCGCATCGAGTCCCTCGGTCTCGGCGCGGTAGGCAAGCTCGCGGGCGATCATCGGGGAGATGCCCTGGATGGTATTGAGGATCGCGCGGTCGTCGCCGCCGAGGTCGATGATACGGCGGCAAACGGCGGGAACATCGGCTTCTTCGATACACAGCTTATCCTGCATGGGCGGGAGGGTATACGGCAGCTTCGGGAGCAGGACGCGTTCCTCGGACTCGGAAAAGTCAATGCGCTTGACAGAGTCGATCACATTGTCGTCGCCGTCGGTAAGGATCGCATTGGAATAACGACCCATGATCTCGATGTAGATATGAAGCTGCTCGCGGTCGCCGATCTCATTCAGCGCGTCAAAGGTCAGGCGCAGCACGCGCTCGTTCTTCGGCTGGGAGATATCGGTCAGCCGCGCGCCGCCGAGCCGCTTGCGCAGCAGCATACACATCATCGGAGGCGTCGGCGGATTCTCGATCGAGCAGGAGGTAAGGTGGATGCGGGGAGAATCGGACAGGCGGATCAACAGCTTTTTGACGCCGTCGGGCGTGCGGAACGCAAAGACGAGTTCATCCCGCGCGGGCTGGTAGATCTGATTCACCTTCGCGCCGGAAAGATTCGCCGTCAATTCTTTTTTGACCATGGTCATCATAACGCCGTCAAATGCCATGCTTTCACCTCCGATTGCAGTGATCCGTGATCACTTGTTATTTATGGTATTTAGTGCCGCGGGAGATCTGGAACGCGCGGTAGATCTGCTCTAAGAGCATCACGCGGAAAAGCTGGTGGGGAAAGGTCATCTTTCCCATGCTGAGCTTGAAGTCAGCGCGGGCTTTCAGCGCGTCGGACAAGCCCCATGAGCCGCCGATGACAAAGTCGACGGTGCCTGCGAGCTGCCGGATGTCGTCGAGCTTTTTTGACAGCTCCTCGGAGCTGATGTTCTTGCCCTCGACACACATCGCGACCACATAATCGCTCTTGCCGAGCTTTTGCATGATCCGCTCGCCCTCGGCGCTGACGGTCTTTTGGATCTCGGCGGGAGAGGGGTTCTCCCCTACCCTTTCTTCGGGCAGCTCGATGATGCTCAGCTTGCACAGGGGCGTCATACGTTTGGAATACTCTTCTATTGCGGCGCGCAGATAGCTTTCTTTCAGCTTACCGACGCACAGGATGTTCACATTCAGCATAATTCACCTAGAATGAAAAGGATTTACGGTTGGTTTCCACCGGCGCGACGTCGACGGTACAGTCGCTGTCGACCGTCATACCGGCGGCGCTCAAAGAACGGATCGCCTCGCTGACGGCGATGGAGGGCAGGTTGTTCTCCTCGCTCAGATGGCCGAGGATAATGCGGGTCAGCCCCGATTCGACAAAGAACGGCAGCGCGGCGGCGCAGTCCGGATTGGAGAGGTGTCCGCAGTCGGAAAGGATCCTTTTTTTCAGAATATACGGATAGGGCCCGTTTTTGAGCATATTCAGATCATGGTTGGACTCGACGACGGCAAGGTTAGAGCGGGAGATCGCCGCACGGGCGTCCTCGGTCAGATAACCGGTGTCGGTCACGATGCTAAGGCGGCGACCATCCGGCGTCTCGATATAGTAGCCGCAGCTCTCGGCGGCGTCGTGAGAGGTCTCCACACGAACGACCCGGAAGTCGGCGGTCTCGACAAAATCCTCGATCACGTTCAGCCGCGCGGTCGCGGGTACCTTGTCCCCCGCCGTCAACGCATCCAGCGTTCCGCGGGTCGCATACAGCGGGATATCGTATTTTTTCAGCAAGACCTTCAGCGCGCTGATATGATCGGTGTGCTCATGGGTCACAAACAGCGCGCGGACGTTTTGCAGCGAAAGGTCGTTGAGCGCCAGCGCCGCCTCGATCTGCTTGAGGTTGCGTCCGGCGTCGACGAGGATCGCCGTCGAATTGCCCTGTATGTAATAGGAATTGCCCTTGCTGGACGAAAAAAGGGGTACGATTTTAGCCATATATTCTCCTGATATCGGGTGTGTTCATCAAAAAAGGGCACCGAAGTGCCCTTCAAATATCATTGTTATTATGCGGTCGTCGCTGCGTTGTTGTCTGGATAATAGACCTTTTTGATGTCTGCGCCGAGCGACTGGAACTTGGTCACGACGTCGGAATAGCCGCGCTCAATATAGCTGATGTTGCTGATATCGGTGGTGCCGTCGGCAACCAGTCCGGCGATCAGCATCGCAGCGCCCGCACGCAGGTCGGTCGCCTTGACCGGAGCGGCAGTCAGATGTCCGCCCTCGATGATCGCGAGCCTGCCCTCAACGGAGATGTTCGCACCCATGCGAACCAGCTCGCTGACATACTGATAGCGATTGTCCCATACGCTTTCGTTGACGATCGAGGTACCCTTAACGGTCGTGAGCAGAGCCACAAACTGGGGCTGACAGTCGGTCGGGAAGCCGGGATGGGGCATCGTTTTGATGTTGACGCGGTTGAGAGGACGCTGGGTCGCGTCGACGATGACCGCTTCATCGTATTCGTCGATCTCGCAGCCCATTTCTCTGAGCTTTGAGGAGATACTTTCAAGATGCTTGGGAGTGATATTGCGGATCGTGACCTTGCCTCGTGTCGCGGCGGCGGCAGCCATATAGGTGCCCGCCTCGATCTGGTCGGGAATGATGGAATAGGTCACGCCGTGGAGATACTCGACGCCGCGGATCTTGATGACGTCGGTACCGGCGCCGCGGATATTCGCGCCCATGGAGTTGAGGAAGTTTGCAAGGTCAACGATATGGGGTTCTTTTGCGGCGTTTTCGATAATGGTCTGACCCTCCGCCTTGACAGCGGCGAGCATGACGTTGATGGTCGAGCCGACGGATACGGTATCGAAATAGATGCGCGCGCCGTGGAAGGACGCAGAAGCGTCAAGCTCGATGATCGCGCCGTTGATCAGGTCGTTGCTGGCGCCCATCAGCTGGAAGCCCTTTAAATGCTGGTCGATCGGACGAACGCCGAAATTACAGCCGCCGGGCAGCGCGACCTTCGCCTTATGGAAGCGTCCGAGCAGGGCGCCCAAAAGGTAATAGGAGGCGCGCATTTTGCGCACGCTGTCCTCGGTCGCCTCGCAGGTATTGATCGGGCGGGGATCGATATCGAGGGTATTCTTATCGACGCGGCGAACCATCGCGCCCATATCGCGCAGGATATTGGCGATAACGGTAACGTCGGAGATATTCGGTATATTTTCAATGCGGCAGGGCTCATCACACAGGACGACGCCGGGGATGATCGCCACGGCGGCGTTCTTCGCGCCGCTGACAGTGACCTCTCCGAAAAGCGGCTTGCCGCCGGTAATCATGATTTTTTCCAAACTTTACACTCCCCAAACAGAAGTTATATCAGGCACAGGGAAACGAAAAAGCAGAGGATTCCCTGTATTTTTTGTATACCAAAACAACGCAATAGGAAATTGCGTTATAATAAAGATAATACAAACGGGTATCATTGTCAACCTAAATAATATTTTGTAATCAAATTTGGTGATATTGTATGTAAATTCTTCGGGGCTATGATGGAAATTTTTATACTTATAATTCTTCTATGTAATTATTTTGTAATCCGTTTGAGTGAGAAATCATCTAATAATCAAATTGGGTGCGGGCGCAGCCTGCCATTCACTCTTCACTCTTCACCCTTAACTCTTCACTGCGCCGCAGGCGCCTTATCCGTTCCAGTACTTGCGGTCGAGCGAGCGATACTGGATGGCTTCGCTGATATGGTCGGCGCGGATGATCTCGCTGTTGTCAAGGTCGGCGATGGTGCGGGCGACCTTCATGATGCGGTCATAGGCGCGGGCGGTCATGTTCAGCCGATCGAACGCCGCCTTCAGCATCCGGTCCGCACGGTCGTCGAGGACGCATATCTCCTCAAACTGTGCCGCCTCGATGCGGGCGTTGCACTTTGTCGCCGTCCCCTCAAAGCGGGCTGTCTGGATATCGCGGGCGGCGTTGACGCGTTTGCGGATAGAGGCGCTTTCCTCCTCGCCGGTTTTGGCGGTCAGATCGTCATACTCGACCGGCGGTACCTCGATATGGATGTCGATACGGTCGAGCAGAGGTCCCGAAACACGGTTGAGGTATTTATGTACCGCGTTGTCGGAGCAGGTGCAATCCTTTTTCGGATGGTTATAATATCCGCAGGGACAGGGATTCATCGCGGCGATCAGCATAAAGCTCGAAGGATAGGTATAGGTGCCGTTGGCGCGCGAGATGCTGACCACGCCGTCCTCAAGCGGCTGACGCAGCACCTCCAGCACCGAGCGCGGAAACTCCGGCAGCTCATCGAGGAACAGCACGCCGTTGTGCGCGAGGGAGATCTCGCCGGGCTTCGGGGTCGCCCCGCCGCCGGTGAGTCCGACGCGCGAAATCGTATGATGCGGCGCGCGGAAGGGGCGGTTCGCGATCAATCCGCTGCCCTTTTTCAGCGTACCGGCGATCGAATGGATCTTGGTCGTTTCGATGGTCTCCTCAAAGGTCATCTGCGGCAGAATGGTGACAAGGCGTTTTGCGAGCATACTTTTGCCCGCGCCGGGAGAGCCGATCAACAAAACATTGTGACCGCCGGCGGCGGCGATCTCCATCGCGCGCTTCGCTTCATTCTGACCTTTTACCTGTGCAAAATCGAGATTGGTCGCCTCCGGCTCACACATCGGATCATACACGGCGGGCTCGATGCTCTGACGACCCGAAAGATGGTCGATCAGCTCGTAGACATTATGCACGGGATAGATATTTATGCCATCGACCACCGCGCCCTCGTTCGCGTTTGCCGCGGGCACATACAGCTTTTGAAATCCGTGCTGACGCGCGGCGATCGCCATGGGCAAAACGCCGTTGACCCCGCGCACCTCGCCGGACAGCGACAGCTCGCCGATGAAGGCGCTGTCGTCGATATTCGCGGTGATCCGCCGCATCACCCGCAGAACCGTCACGAGGATCGGAAGATCATAGAGGGGCCCCTCCTTCTTGATATCCGCGGGCGCAAGATTCAGCACCAGACGCGAATTTGGGAACTCAAAGCCGCAATTCTTCATTGCCGATCGCACGCGGTCGCGGCTCTCCTTGACCGCCGTATCGGGAAGCCCGACGATATCGAACGCCGCCATCCCGCGCGACAGGTCTGCCTCTATTTCGATCGTATAGGTGTTCAGCCCGAACAAACCCAAGCTGTTGCATTTTTCTACCATCGTCAGCCCTCCAGTATCGTAACTATGTTCGAATATAATCCTATTATACCACAAACAGGTAGGATTGGCTAACCAAACTTTTTTTGCAATACTTGTTGATAATGCACAAAAAAGAAGAGAATATTCCTAATACCTGCATAATTATATTTTGAAAAACCTGTTGACTTTTGACGGTAATTAGTTTATTATAACTCCATATAAAATGTGATTTTGTGAGGTGCTTTATCCTGAAAGACCGTCATGCTCCGGCAGAACCGCGCTTATCCGATGAAGAGCTTCTCGAACGGTTTCGCTCCGGAGACGACGTCGCCTTTGAAACGATCGCTTCCAGATACCTAGGGCTGATCTCAGCCGCCGCAAAACGATACCGCGGTATGTCGCCCGATATCGACGACGGCGATCTGGTACAGGAGGGCATGATCGCGATGCTGAGCGCGTGCCGCAATTATCAGAAAGACGGCGGGATGAGCTTTAAAAACTATTCGATGCTGTGTATCGAGAATCGCTTTATCTCACTGCTTCGGCACGTTACCAACACACGCGCGATCCCCTCGCAAAATATCATTTCTATCGAAGATGAGTCAAACCATGCCGTTGACCCTACGAAAAGCACGCTGCCAGAAATCGTAGAGACAAAAGAATACATCGGCTCGCTTCATCAAATACTAAAGGACAAGCTGTCCGACCTTGAATACCGTGTAGCGCTTTTGCACCTTTCCGGCTACACGCGCAGGGAGATCGCGGATAAGCTTGACACATCCTTAAAGACAATTGACAATGCACAGACCCGTATACGTCATAAACTTTCCAGGTAATACACCCCGAAGAGAAATCAGACGGTGCAACTCCGCCGCGGGGTAAATAATATACCAAAAAAGTGAGGTACACGCTATGTACGAAAACAAGACGCTCCGTTGCAAGGACTGTGGGAACGAATTTGTATTCACAGCCGGTGAGCAGGAGTTCTATGCAGAGAAAGGTTTTGTAAATGAGCCTCAGCGATGCAAGGACTGCCGAATTGCTCACAAGAATGCAATTAAGGCGAATCGCGAGATGCACACCACCGTGTGTGCTGACTGTGGCGGCGAAGCACATATCCCATTTAAGCCGATGGAAGGCAAAGATTACTATTGCAGCGAATGTTTTGCTAAGAGAAAAGAAGCAGAAGAAGCAGCACAAGCTGAATAATATGGTTTGCTTAGCGCTCCGAGAGGGGCGCTTTTTTCATTCCCGAAAAAGAGCTGTTTCATGAACCTTTTGCCCGAGTTCGACCTCGGCAGGATCGGCGAGATAACGGCGCGGATTTTTCTATTGTTTTCTTTTT
>CACZAW010000032.1 GCA_902779225.1 uncultured Ruminococcus sp.
CGTCATGAACAGCAAATGTGTGTCCTACAAACTGAGGGAAAATTGTCGAGGATCTTGACCAGGTCTTTAAGATTCTCTTTTCGCCGGAGGCGTTCATTTCCTCTACCCTTTTGAGCAGCACAGGCTGAACAAAAGGTCCTTTTTTCGTACTTCTACTCATAAGTTAAGTTCCTTCCTTTCTGCCTTACTTGCTGTTTCTGCGTCTTACGATCAGCTTATCGGACGCCTTGTTGGTCTTTCTGGTCTTATAACCGAGCGCCGGCTTACCCCAGGGGGTTACAGGGCCGGGACGGCCTACAGGGGATTTACCCTCACCACCGCCGTGCGGATGGTCGTTCGGGTTCATAACGGAACCGCGGACGGTCGGGCGGATACCCATGTTTCTCTTACGACCGGCTTTACCGATCTTAACGTTTTCGTGGTCGATGTTGCCGACCTGGCCGATGGTCGCCATGCAGGCGTCCGGGACGTTTCTCAGCTCGCCGGAGGGCAGTCTGAGCAGCGCCATACCGTTTTCCTTCGCCATGAGCTGAGCCATGTTGCCTGCTGCGCGGGCTAACTGAGCGCCGCGGCCGGGATACAGCTCAACGTTGTGTACGAAAGTACCGGTGGGGATGTTGATCAGGGGCAGTGCGTTACCGGGCTTGATATCAGCGGTAGCGCCGGCAACGACCTTGTCGCCTACCTTCAGACCCTGCGGCGCGATGATATACGCCTTCTCGCCGTCGATATACTCGACCAGAGCGATAAACGCCGAACGGTTCGGATCATATTCAATGGTCTTTACGGTGCCTTCAACATCAAACTTGTTTCTCTTGAAATCAATGATACGGTATTTTCTCCTGTTGCCGCCGCCTCTGTGACGAACCGTGATGCGACCGTAGCTGTTACGACCGGAGTTCTTCTTCAAAGGGGTGAGCAAGCTCTTTTCGGGAGCGACTTTCGAGAGTCCGGAGTAATCCGTAACCGACATATTACGACGAGCGTTGGTAGTCGGCTTATAAACTTTTATAGCCATATTTTTCACTCTCCTCATGATGGCTTTGCGGGATGATGGCGCATCCCATACATTCATGCCTGTGTTAATTGATTGTAGTAAAGTTTTCGTTACACGCGGGCGTTGCAGTGAACATATAGTATCGGGTGCGGGTGTCCCGCCCTTCACTATTCACTGCCTGTGCGAGCTCCGCGAGCACAGGCCTTACATCATGCCTTCAAAAAACTCAATGGGTTTGCTGTCTTCTGTCAGCTGAACATACGCTTTCTTCGGCGCACAGGCCTTACATCATGCCTTCAAAAAATTCAATGGGTTTGCTGTCTTCTGTCAGCTGAACATACGCTTTCTTCCAGGAACGGGTATAGCCCTCAAAGCGGCCCTGACGTCTGAGCTGGCCTCTGACGCGAACGGTGTTGACCTTTTCAACCTTGACCTTGAAGAGATCTTCGATAGCGCGGGCAACGTCGATCTTGGTGGCGTTCTTAGCTACCTCGAAAACGTACTTCTTCTTTGTGATGTCCTGCATCGACTTCTCGGTGATGACGGGGCGAATGATGATATCCTGAGCAATCATGCGTACACCTCCTCGATCTTTGTGAGCGCATCCTTGGCGATGATGAGCTTGTCAGCGTTGAGAATGTCATAGACATTCAGCTCGTTGACCTGAGCGGTCTTGACGCCGGGGATGTTGCGAGCGGACTTGATGACCTTCTCGTCAATCTCGGGCAGAACGATAAGCGCCTTTTTCTCGGAACCGACTGCGCTGAGCATCTCGGCGATCTTCGCGGTCTTGATCTCGTCGAGAGCGATCGCGTCGATGACGATGATCTCTTCAGCCTGAGCCTTAGAGGAGAAAGCGGACTTCATCGCAAGTCTCTTGACCTTCTTGTTAACGGAAAGACGGTAATCGCGGGGCTTCGGAGCAAATACTACGCCGCCGTGGTACCACTGGGGAGCGCGGGTCGAACCCTGACGGGCGCGGCCTGTACCCTTCTGTCTCCAAGGCTTGCGGCCGCCGCCGGAAACCTCTGAACGGGTGAGAGCTGACTGTGTGCCCTGACGCTGGTTTGCGAGATAGCAAACAACCATCTGATGCATGACAGCAGCATTCGGCTCGATACCGAAAATCGAATCTGCGAGGTCTACGGAAGAAACCTTCTTACCCTGCATATCAACTACCTGTACATTAGGCATATTATTTCCTCCTTCCTTAAGCCTTTACGCTGTCTTTGATGACAACGTAGCCGCCGTTGGGACCGGGAACAGCGCCCTTGATCGCGATGAGGTTATCCTCAGCGTCGATCTTTACGACGGTCAAATTCTGGACGGTAACCTTCTCGGCGCCGAGGTGACCCGCCATCTTCTTGCCCTTCCATACTCTGGAGGGAGAGGAGCAGGCGCCCATAGAGCCGCCGTGACGAGCGTTAGGACCGGTACCGTGGGATTCCTTCAGGCGTGCAAAGTTCCAGCGCTTGATAACGCCGGCATAGCCCTTACCCTTGCTCTTACCGGTAACGTCGACCTTGTTACCTGTTTCAAATACGTCTGCTTTGATGATCTGACCCAGCTCGAAAGCGGAGCAGTCGTCAAATCTGAATTCCTTAAGAATTCTCTTGGGTGCTACGTCAGCCTTCTTGAAGTGACCCTGCAAAGGCTTTGTAACGTGCTTCGGCTTGATATCGCCGAAACCGATCTGGACAGCTTCATAGCCGTCCGTCTCAACGGTCTTGAGCTGAGAAACAACACAAGGACCCGCCTCGACTACGGTTACGGGAACTACTTTTCCCTTCTCGTCGAAGATCTGTGTCATACCGATCTTCTTGCCGATTAATGCTTTCTGCATTCTTTATATCCTCCTTTTAGGTTATTGGTCGGCGCTATACTATATATATTGTATAGAACCGACATGACCCTGTCTGCGTGGTAGGTTGGGACTGTGATTACAGCTTAATCTCAATCTCAACGCCGGCAGGGAGCTCTAAGCTCATAAGAGCCTCGACTGTCTTGTTGGACGGTCTTAAAATGTCGATAAGACGCTTGTGAGTTCTCATCTCGAACTGCTCGCGGCTGTCCTTATACTTATGAACAGCACGAAGGATCGTAACTACCTGCTTCTCGGTCGGGAGCGGGACGGGACCCGAAACTCTCGCGCCGGTGCGCTTTGCGGTAGCGACGATTCTCTCAGCGGACTGATCTACCAGCTGGTGATCGTAACCCTTTAATCTTATCCTGATTTTTTCCTTGACTGCCATATCTTCGCCTCCTAATCATATTGGTTGGGCGCGACATTTCGCCCGAACTTTTCAAACACCCGTCCGGGTGTTCCCAGCCCCTCCGTTAAAAAAGCCGATAGCCGAAATTCGGCAACCGGAAGCAGAGTGAGCGCAGGACGGCATAGCAACCCTCTTTGCCGCAAAAAGCTCAAACTATTCTTTCGCCCGGTTTAAAATCGGACATACTCCACGGAAAAACCAACGCAATCGCGTTGCAACCTCCCGCTTCATCGCATATCATTGTGCAGTCACGCATGGCTTATTATAGTATAAACCCCTCGTAATTGCAAGAAAACAGCGGAAAATAACACTGTAGAAATATAACGAACTTTTCTGTCGCGTTTTATGCATCTTGCACAAATACACCAGATATAGTGTCTGAGATCGCCTCAGGCACTACCGTAGACAAGGGAGGACTGACGCCCTCCCTAGCCAAATATGATCAATCGCTTATTTAAAATATTTGACCGCTGCCTCAAACATCCGGATATCATAATTGCCCGGAACATTCTGATACAGCCCCTTGCCGACGCGCTCCGAGTGTCCCATTTTGCCGAACACTCTGCCGTCGGGCGAGGTGATACCCTCGATCGCATAGCAGGAATTGTTCGGGTTGAAGTGAACGTCAGTCGTCGCATTGCCGTCAAGATCGACATACTGGGTCGCGATCTGGCCGCTATCCGCGAGCTGTCTGATCAGCTCCTCACTCGCAAGGAATCGTCCCTCGCCGTGGGAGATCGGCACATTGTAGACGTCGCCGACGTTCGTCAGGCTCAGCCACGGGCTCTTATTGGACGCGACGCGGGTATGCACGATGCGGCTCTGATGGCGCGCGATCGTATTGTAGGTCAGGGTCGGACAGGATTCATCCGTGTCGATGATCTTGCCGTACGGCACCAAGCCCAGCTTGATCAGCGCCTGGAAGCCGTTGCAGATGCCGCACATCAAGCCGTCACGTTTGTCGAGCAGGTCGGCGACGCCCTCTTTGATCGCGGCGTTGCGGAAGAACGCGGTGATGAACTTGCCGGAGCCGTCCGGCTCGTCGCCGCCGGAGAAGCCGCCGGGGATGAATACCATCTGCGCGGTTTTCAGCTCTTTCGCGAATTGCTCCACGCTCTGCTGGATACCCGCCGCGCTCAGGTTGTTGATCACGATGATCTCAGGCTGTGCGCCTGCATCGGCGACCGCCTTTGCGGAATCATACTCGCAATTGGTGCCCGGGAACGCCGGGATCAGCACCTTCGGTTTCGCAACCTTGATCGCGGGTGAAGGCCACGCCTTTGCTTCAAAGCTGAAATTCTCCACCGGTGCCTTGGAATCGGGAATATTGCAGGCATAGACGCTTTCGAGCTTGTCCTCGTAGTCGCCGAGGATCTCTGCGACGGATACGCTCTCAGCGCCGCAGGTAAAGGCGCCGTCGTCGGTCACGGTACCGACCGTCACTGCGCCGTCGATATCGCCGTCGACCTCCAACAGGAATCCGCCGTAGCAATAGCCGAAGATCGTATCAAGGTCGATATCGTTGCCGAAGCAGAAGCCAAAGCCGTTGCCGAACGCCATTTTGATGATCGCCTCGGCAATACCGCCGATCGTCGGAGTATATGCGGCATAGACCTTGCCCGCGCGCATCAGCCGGGTAACCTTATTATAGATGTTTAAGAGAGAGTCCGTATCGGGCAGCTTGTCGCCGTCGAACTCAGGAGCGATCAGCACGACCTTATGACCCGCCGCTTTGAACTCGGGCGAGATTACATTCTGCACCTTGTCGGTGGTCACGGCAAAGGAGACAAGTGTCGGGGGAACGTCCAGCTTCTCAAAGCTGCCGCTCATGCTGTCCTTGCCGCCGATCGAGCCGATACCGAGATTCATCTGCGCCTTGAATGCGCCGAGCAGCGCCGCGAGGGGCTTACCCCAGCGCTTGCCGTCGACGCCCGGCTTCTCAAAATACTCCTGGAAGGTCAGATAAACATCCTCAAACGACGCGCCGGAAGCGATCAGCTTGCTGACGGACTCGACGACCGCCAGATACGCGCCGTGATAGGGACTTTTTTCCGCGATCAGCGGGTTGTAGCCCCAAGCCATCAGCGATACGGTGTCGGTATGCTTCTTTTCGACCGAAACCTTCTGCACCATCGCCTGAACGGGCGTCAGCTGGTACTTGCCGCCGAACGGCATCAGCACGGTACCCGCGCCGATGGTGGAGTCAAAGCGCTCGCTGAGTCCGCGCTTTGAGCAGATATTCAGGTCGGAGGCAGTCTTTTTCAGATTTTCTGCAAAACCGCCTTCTACGGATCTTTCATAGCTTTCGGGAGCGGCAGGAGTGATATCGATATGCTTCTCCGCACCGTTGGTATTGAGGAATTCGCGGCTGATATCGACGATCTTTGCGCCGTTCCATGTCATCGTCAGTCGGGGATCCGCCTTGACGACCGCTACCGCACAGGCGTTGAGGTTCTCCTCCTTTGCCAGCGCCAGAAACTTTTCGACGTTCTCGGGCTCGACGACGACCGCCATGCGCTCCTGCGACTCGGAGATCGCCAGCTCGGTGCCGTCCAGACCCTCATATTTCTTCGGAACGGCATTGAGGTCGATATCCAGACCGTCCGCCAGCTCTCCGATCGCGACCGATACGCCGCCCGCGCCAAAGTCGTTGCACCGCTTGATCATCTGACAAGCGTCTTTTCTGCGGAACAATCTCTGTAATTTGCGCTCCTCGGGCGCGTTGCCCTTTTGTACCTCCGCGCCGCAGGTCTCGACCGAATGCGCGTTGTGCGCCTTCGAAGAGCCTGTCGCGCCGCCGATACCGTCGCGACCCGTTGCGCCGCCCAAAAGGATGACGACGTCGCCGGGAGCCGGGACTTCTCTGCGCACATTCTCTGCGGGAGCCGCCGCGATGACCGCGCCGATCTCCATGCGCTTTGCCGCGTAGCCGGGATGATAGAGTTCATCTACGATACCGGTCGCCAGACCGATCTGGTTGCCGTAGGAGCTGTAGCCCGCCGCCGCGGTGGTGACCAGCTTGCGCTGAGGCAGCTTGCCCTCGATGGTCTCGGATACCGGAACCGTCGGATCGGAAGCGCCGGTCACACGCATCGCGCCGTAAACATAGCTGCGTCCCGAGAGCGGATCGCGGATCGCGCCGCCGATACAGGTCGCCGCACCGCCGAAGGGCTCGATCTCGGTCGGATGGTTATGGGTCTCGTTCTTGAAGAGCAGGAGCCACGGCTCGGTAACGCCGTCAACGTCCACCTCTATCTTCACGGTGCAGGCGTTGATCTCCTCGCTCTCGTCGAGCTTATCGAGCTTGCCGTTCTTTCTCAGATATCTGACCGCGATCGTCGCGATATCCATCAGGCAGATCGGCTTTGTTCTGCCCAGCTCTTTTCTGACCGCGATATACTCGTCATACGCCTTTTGCAGCAGCGCATCCTCAAAGCGCGCGTTGTCGATGATCGTCAAAAAGGTGGTATGGCGGCAGTGATCCGACCAGTAGGTGTCGATCATGCGGATCTCGGTGATCGTCGGGTCGCGGTGCTCGCCGATAAAATACTTTTGACAGAACTTGATATCGTCGAGATCCATCGCCAGTCCCATCTCGTCCACAAAGGCTTTGAGCCCCGCCTCGTCCAGCGCATTGAAGCCGTCGAGGGTACGGACGGTGGTGGGAATATCGTAATCGGTCTTAAGCGTCGCGGGCAGTTCGAGAGAAGCCTCGCGCGCTTCGACCGGGTTGATGACATATTTTTTGATTTCGGCAAGCTCGCTGTCGGACAGCGTACCGTACAGCGCGTAGACCTTAGCCGATCGGATGATCGGGCGCTCGCCCTGTGAGATGATCTGGATGCACTGCGCCGCAGAATCCGCGCGCTGGTCAAACTGACCGGGCAGGTATTCTACCGCAAATACTGTCGCGCCGTCAAGGTCGACCGCGTCCATCGCGATATCCAGCTGCGGCTCGGAGAATACTGCGCCGACCGCATAGTCGAACAGCTCTTTGTCGATATTCTCCGCGTCATAGCGGTTGATAACGCGCACATCCTTTAAGGATGTGATCGACAGCAGATTATTGATATCGGAGAGCAGGGCTTTTGCCTCGTTCTGCAAGCCCTCGCGCTTCTCCACATAGATTCTGTATACCATGATTATTCCGCCTCCATCGCCCGTTTGCCGATATCATGCCTCCAGTAGGCATTGTCAAAGTGGATTTGCTCTACCATCGCGTAGGAATCGGCGATAGCATCCTTCAAAGTATCCGCGATCGCCGTCACGCCCAGCACGCGGCCGCCCGAGGTGACGGTTTTTCCGTCCTTCAGCGCGGCGCCCGCGACAAATACCTTGTCCGCGATCTCTGCGGGGATGGTGATCTCATATCCCTTTTCGTACTTCACCGGATAGCCCTCGCTCGCCATGATGACGCACGCGGCGTACTTGTCGTCGAATTCGACGGGAACGTCCTTGAGCCTGCCGTCTGTCACGGCGCGCATGACGGTGAAAAGATCGGATCTGAGCAGCGGCAGAACCACCTGTGTCTCGGGATCGCCGAAACGGCAGTTATATTCGATGACCTTTACGCCGTCCTTGGTGATCATCAAGCCGAAATACAGACAGCCCTTGAACGGTCTGCCCTCCGCCTTCATCGCCTTGATCGTCGGCAGGAAGATCTTGTTCATACATTCCTCGGCGACCGCGGGGGTGTAGTAGGGGTTCGGCGCAACGGTACCCATACCGCCGGTATTCAGCCCGGTATCGCCGTCGCCGGCACGCTTGTGATCCATCGACGAAATCATCGGTACGACCGTCTCGCCGTCGGTAAAGCTCAGCACGCTGACCTCGGGACCCTCGAGGAACTCCTCAATGACGATCTGATCGCCGCTCTTGCCGAACTGCTTGTCCTGCATGATCGACACGACCGCAGCCTTAGCCTTTTCGCGGGTATCGGCGATGATGACGCCCTTGCCCAGCGCCAGACCGTCCGCCTTGATGACGGTCGGGATCGGCGCGGTCTCCAGATAAGCGAGCGCCTTCTCAGCGTCGTCAAATACTTCATATTCAGCGGTCGGGATGCCGTATTTATTCATCAGATTCTTCGAAAAGACCTTGCTGCCCTCGATGATCGCGGCGTTAGCGCGCGGACCGAAGCAGGGGATCCCTTTTTCCTCCAGTCGGTCGACACAGCCCAGCACCAGCGGATCGTCGGGAGCGACCACCGCATAGTCGATCGCATTCTCGACCGCAAATTTGACGATACCGTCAAGATCGGTCGCGCCGATCGGCACGCACTCGGCGTCAGCGGCAATGCCGCCGTTGCCCGGCAGGGCATAGATCTTCTCGATCTCCTGATTCTCTTTCAGTTTCTTTATGATGGCGTGCTCGCGTCCGCCGCCACCGACTACCATGATGATCATGTTGTTACTCCTTATTCAAAATCCGCAGGGGCGGACATGATTCGCCCCTGTACACTGCATTAATGATGGAAAAGACGCATCCCTGTGAACGCCATGACCATATCGTGCTTATCGCAGCACTCGATGACCAGATCGTCGCGGATCGAACCGCCGGGCTCGGCGATATACTTGACGCCGCTCTTGTACGCGCGCTCGATATTGTCGAAGAACGGGAAGAAAGCGTCCGAACCGAGCGCAACGTCGTCGCAGGTATCGAGATACGCGCGCTGCTCCTCGTCGGTAAAGGGAGCGGGCTGCTCGGTAAAGTACCGCTGCCATACGCCGTCGGCGGTGACGTCCTCTTCATTCTTGTTGATATAGCCGTCGATCACATTGTCGCGGTCGGGACGGCGGATATCGTCGCGGAACGGCAGGTTAAGCACCTTATCCGCCTGACGCAGGAACCATGTGTCCGCCTTGGTACCCGCCAGACGGGTACAGTGGATGCGGCTCTGCTGACCCGCGCCGACGCCGATCGCCTGGCCGTCCACAGCATAGCAAACGGAGTTTGACTGCGTATATTTCAGGGTGATCAGCGCGATGATCAGATCACGCGCCGCGCTGTCGGGCAGATCCTTGTTCTCGGTCACGATATTCGACAGCAATTCTCTGTTGATCTCAAAGTTATTGCGTCCCTGCTCAAAGGTGATCCCGTAAACCTGCTTATGCTCGACAGGATCGGGAACATAGTCGGGATCGATTTTTACGATATTATAGCCGCCCTTGCGCTTGGACTTGAGGATCTCGAGCGCCTCGGGCTCATAGCCGGGCGCGATGATACCGTCAGATACCTCGCGCTGGATCATTTTCGCAGTGGTAACGTCGCAGACGTCCGAGAGCGCGACCCAGTCGCCGAACGAACACATACGGTCGGTGCCGCGGGCGCGCGCATAGGCGCAGGCGAGCGGGCTGTCGTCCAAGCCTTCGATATCGTCGACAAAGCAAGCCTTTTTCAGTTTATCGGACAGCGGGATGCCTACCGCCGCCGAGGTGGGGCTGACGTGCTTGAACGAGGTCACCGCCGGCAAACCGAGAGCCTCTTTCAGCTCTTTGACGAGCTGCCATGAGTTGAACGCGTCAAGAAAGTTGATGTAGCCGGGACGACCGTTAAGGATCTCGATCGGCAGATCGCTGCCGTCGTGCATAAAGATCTTTGCAGGCTTTTGGTTGGGATTACAGCCGTATTTCAATTCAAATTCTTTCATTATATGATTTTCCTTCCCTATGATACTCCCGTAGGGGCGGGTCTTGACCCGCCCGTTTGGAAATCAAAATTGATTTTCAATATTATGCTCACGTTTTGTTCCGCAAAACGCTTCAAGAAACAATCGCGCTTGAGTGAAATCCATCCCTGATGGGGAAGCCTTTACACGTTCTTATTAATCAGTCTGTTTTCAACCTCGCCTGTCTTCAGATCGACATATCTCACATACAGCGAGATCTTATTATCCGCATCCAGCGCGTTCCACAGCTTATCGGTGAAGGCGTCGATGTCGTTGTCGATCGCGACACGTTCCGGCTCCCCTTGGAAGGTCGGGATCGGATTGCCGTCGCATACATAGGTATGGATAAAGTGACCCAGGCCTGCCTTTGCCGGATAATCAAAGCCGTAGCGCGCACAGGCAGAGCCTTCAGGGTCGATCGACTTCAGGATGCTCATGCTGTAGGTGAAGTCGCCGTCGTCAAAGGTCAGCATACCGCTGATGCGCGGCGTCAGATTGGGCGCGTCAGGCTCAAACTCGCGGCTTGCGAGCGCCTTGTAAAAACCGATGCCGCTTTCCATACCGTCGTAGATGGTATCTGTCTGGTCGCCGTTGGTCACGATCAGGTTGTTTTCATATTCTCTGATCGCCGCATAGATGATCAGGCTCGGATCCTCCACCTTGCTCGCGTCAAAGGGCTCGGTATACACCGCGCCGTCGCGCTCGGTAAAGATACGGTTGCGGCTGTTCGCGCTGCGTCCCATGATAAAGTAGGCAGCCGCCGCCTTTGTGCCGTCGGCAGTCTTGCCGATGACGATACCTCTGCCCGGATAGGTATTGCCGTCGAGCAGCTCGGCGATATCGTTAATCTTATAAATCTCCATTCCAAATCTCCCCTTATTATTCTTTCTGTCGCAGAGGAGGGTCTTGACCCTCCCGATTGAAAAACAAATGATTTTCAAAAATCGCTTTGCGAACGGGCGAGTCAAGACTCGCCACTACAAAGCGCAACGCAAATCTTTTCTACCGAAGCGGGCAAAATCACCCATTCAGCCTGCTCCATCACGCGTCTTTGCAGGGTCTCGGGCGTATCGCCGTCCTCGACCTGTACCGCCTTTTGGGCGATGATCTCTCCCCCGTCCGGGATCTCGTTGACAAAATGCACCGTCGCGCCGGTGATCTTCACGCCCTTTTCGAGCGCCGCCTCATGGACCTTCAGGCCGTAGTAGCCCTTGCCGCAGAACGACGGTATCAGCGCGGGATGGATATTGATGATCCGCTTCGGATAGCGGGAGGTGAATTGCTCTGACAAAATCGACATAAAGCCCGCAAGGACGATCAGATCGATCCTGTATTCCTCCAGCGCGTTGATGACGGCGGCCTCAAATGCCGCCTGTGATTTTAATTCTTTTTTAGAAATATATAATCCTTGGATGCCGGCGTTTGCGGCGCGGGTGAGCGCATATGCGTCCTTGTTGTTCGAGATGACCAGCACCACCTCGCCGCTGTGGATGATCCCGCTTTTTTCCGCATCCAGGATCGCCTGTAAATTCGTACCGCCGCCGGAAACCAGCACGGCGATACGCGCCTTGTTCTTTAACATAACTGTATTTTCTCCTCGGCGGCTACGATCTCGCCGATCACATAGGCGTCCTCACCGTTCTCCCTGAGGATCGTGAGCGCCTTGTCCGCCTCGTCGGCGGGTACGACGATGCTCATGCCGACGCCCATATTGAAGGTGTTGAACATATCGTGCTCGCTGACGCCGCCCTTTTCCTGAATGAGCTTGAAGATCGGCAGGATGCGAACATCCTCTTTCCTGATCTTCGCGCACAGTCCGTCGGGGATCGAACGAGGGATATTCTCATAAAAGCCGCCGCCGGTGATGTGCGAGATACCCTTGACGGTCACCTGCTCCAACAAGGCAAGCACCGGCTTGACATAGATCTTCGTCGGGGTCAGCAGGGTCTCGCCTACCGACTTGCCGCCGAGCTGAGCGACCGGAGCCTTGATATCGGCGTTCTCGACGTCGAACACCTTGCGCACCAGCGAAAAGCCGTTCGAATGGACGCCGCTGGAGGGCAGAGCGATCACAACGTCGCCGACCGCCATCTTCGTATTATCAATGATCTTCGCCTTGTCGACTACGCCGGTGCTGTAGCCCGCGAGATCATATTCATCCTCGGGATAAAAGCCCGGCATCTCGGCGGTCTCGCCGCCGATCAGCGCCGCGCCCGACTGAACACAGCCCTCGGCTACGCCCTTGACGATGTCAGCGATCCGCTCGGGAACATTTTTTCCGCAGGCGATATAGTCGAGGAATACCAGCGGCTTTGCGCCAACGCAAACGATATCGTTCACGCACATCGCAACGCAGTCGATACCGACCGTATCATGCTTATCCATCAAAAACGCCAGCTTCAGCTTAGTGCCGACGCCGTCGGTACCGCTGACCAGCACAGGCTTGGTGATCCCCTCGAGGTCAAGCTCAAACAGGCCGCCGAAGCCGCCGACGTCCGAGCATACGCCCTTGGTTGCGGTGCGGGCGACGTGCTGCTTCATCAGCTCGACCGCCTTGTAGCCCGCTGTGATATCCACGCCCGCCGCAGCGTAAGCGTCTGATCTTGAATTCTCTATCATTTCTTACTCCTCTCCGTCCCAGCAATAGGTACACAGGTCGTCTTTATCCATGCCGATCGCCTCGACGATTCCGTCAAGCGACTGGAACTCCAGCGAAGCAAATTTCAGCTTCTCACAGATCGTCTGTCTTAGCTTTCTGCCTCGTTCGGTCGAGCCATCGGAATACTCCTTGATATGCTCAAAGCCTTGCTCGCCCTCCAGATCCATGATCACTCTGCGGGCGATCAGTTCCATATCGGAGGTCGATCGCGAGAAGTTGAGGAACTTGCAGCCGAACATGATCGGCGGGCAGGCGGAGCGCATATGCACGCTCTTAGCGCCGTTTTCATAGAGGAATTCGACGGTCTCTCTGAGCTGTGTGCCGCGGACGATGCTGTCGTCGACGAACAGCAGATTCTTGTCCTTGATCAGGTCATAGACCGGGATCTGCTTCATCTTCGCGATCTTATTACGGTCGGTCTGACGCGCGGGCATAAACGAACGCGACCAGGTCGGCGTATACTTGATGAACGCGCGCGCAAAGGGCTTATGGCTCTCGTTCGCATAGCCGATCGCGTGAGGCGTACCCGAATCCGGCACGCCGCCGACATAGTCGATATCGAGCTCGCCGAGATTCTTTTGATCGTTTTGTGCCATGATGCGTCCGTTGATGTAGCGCATCGCCTCAACGTTCAAGCCCTCGTAGGTCGAGGTCGGATAACCGTAGTAGCTCCATAAGAAGGAGCAGATACGTTTCTTTTTCAATAGTCCTCATATCCGAGCTTCTGATAGGCAAAGCTCTCGAAGGATACCGCAAAGCCTGTGTCGCTCTTACCGATCACGACCGGCAGTCTGCCGACCTTGTCGCGCGCGGCGACGATAGAGCCGTCCTCTCTGAGGATCATCACATTGGCGGTTCCTTCAATGATATCCTGCGCGAACTTGATACCCTCGACAAAATCGCTCTTCTGGTCGATCAGCGCCGCGAGGAGCTCGGTCGAATTGATCCTGCCGCCGGTCATCGCGTCAAAGTGACCGCCCGTATTCTGAAAATACCTGTCGATCAGCTCGTCAGCGTTGTTGATGATACCGACGTTGCAGATCGCATAGGTGCCGAAATGCGAGCGGATCAGCATCGGCTGCGGATCGGTATCGGAGATCGCGCCGATCGCGGACGTACCGCTCATCTCATCAAAGATATGCTCAAATTTGGTTCTGAACGGCGCATTCTCAATATTATGGATCTTGCGCTGTAAACCGATCTCTTTATCATATGCCGCAAGTCCTCCGCGGCGTGTACCGAGGTGTGAATGATAGTCTACGCCGAAGAAAACATCCATCATGCAGTCTTCATGCGAGGTTATCCCGAAAAATCCACCCATAGTTACCTCCCAAAACGAATGATGTAGGGGCGGGGCTTGACCCTACAGTCTCGCCTCAATATTTTTGTCCTTATCCAGTACCGCCGCCGCGTCAGCCTTGCGCTTTGCATCGAGCTTTTCGGCAAGCGCACGATCCTCGACAGCGATGATCTGCGCCGCCAACAGCGCCGCATTTGCGCCGCCGTTGAGCGCAACGGTCGCGACCGGAATACCGGTCGGCATCTGCACGGTCGCGAGCAGTGCGTCCATACCGTCCTGAGCGCCGCCCTTACACGGTACGCCGATCACCGGCAGTGTGGTATTTGCCGCCAAAGCGCCCGCAAGGTGCGCCGCCATACCGGCAAACGCGATGATCGCGCCGAAGCCGTTCTCGCGGGCATTCAAGGCAAAATCTCTCGCCTCGACCGGTGTTCTGTGCGCGGAATAAACGTGCGCCTCAAAGGGTATCTCCAAGGTTCTGAGCATATCCGCCGCTTTTTTTGCGATCGGCAGATCGCTGTCGGAACCCATAATGATTGCAACTTTTTTCATATGTTCCTCCAATCGAAAGAGAAGCGGTAACGGGAGGAGCAAGCCCCTCCCCAACAATGACGGCATATATTCCAAAACGCGTCAGCGTTTCCCGACACCGTTCATCATTCACCGTTCACCATTCACTGTTTATTACTTCATCGCAGAGCTTTTATCCTTCTGGATAACGTCATGCGCGCCGCCCTCGACGATCGAGGTAGCGGATACCAGCGTCAGCTTGGCTTTCTGCTGTAATTCACGGATGGTCAGCGCGCCGCAGTTGCACATGGTCGACTTGACCTTTGACAGCGACAGCGCTACGTTGTCCTTCAGGGAGCCTGCGTACGGCACGAGCGAATCGACGCCCTCTTCGAAGCTGAGTTTCTTGTCGCCGCCGAGATCGTAACGCTGCCAGTTGCGCGCTCTCTGCGAGCCCTCGCCCCAGTACTCCTTATAGTAGGTGCCGTTGATGCTGACCTTGTTGGACGGACTCTCGTCAAAGCGGGCAAAGTATCTGCCCAGCATGATGAAGTCTGCGCCCATCGCCAGCGCCAGCGTGATATGATGATCGTATACGATACCGCCGTCGGAGCAGACGGGGATATATACGCCGGTTTCTTCATAATACTTATCTCTCTCCGCACAAACCTCGATCAGCGCGGTTGCCTGACCTCTGCCGATGCCCTTGGTCTCGCGGGTAATGCAGATCGAGCCGCCGCCGATACCGACCTTGATAAAGTCTGCGCCGCTGTCAGCGAGGAAGCGGAAGCCCTCGGCGTCGACGACGTTGCCCGCGCCGACCTTGACGCTGTCGCCGTAATGCTCACGGATCCAGTCGATGGTGAGCTTCTGCCACTCCGAAAAGCCCTCGGAGGAGTCGATGCACAGAACGTCTGCGCCCGCCTCGATCAGTGCGGGAACACGCTCGGCATAATCGCGGGTATTGATGCCCGCGCCGACGACATAGCGCTTGTGATCGTCGAGCAGCTCGTTCGGATTCGCCTTATGGCTGTCATAGTCCTTACGGAAAACAAAGTAGCAGAACTTGCCGTCCTTGGTGATGATCGGCAGGGAATTGAGCTTGTGATCCCAGATGATGTCGTTCGCCTCAGAGAGGGTGATGCCCTCGTAGGCGTAGATCAGCTTATCAAAGGGAGTCATAAAGGTCTCAACCTTCTCGCCCTTATCCATACGGCTGATACGGTAGTCGCGGCTGGTGACAACGCCCAGCAGCTTACCCTCAGAGGTACCGTCCTCGGTCACGGCAAGGGTCGAATGTCCTGTACGCCCGGTGATCTCGATAACGTCCGCAAGGGTCGCGTCGGGGCGGATGTTGCTGTCGCTCTTGACAAAGCCCGCCTTATAGCTCTTGGCGCGGCGCACCATCGCCGCCTCATCCTCAACGCTCTGAGAGCCGTAGATAAAGCTCACGCCGCCCTGTGTCGCGAGCGCGACCGCGAGGCGATCTCCGGAGACCGCCTGCATGATCGCGGATACCAGCGGGATATTCATGGTGATCGCGCTCTCTTCGCCCTTTTTGTACTTGACAAGGGGCGTTTTCAGCGTTACGTTCGCGGGGATGCACTCGCTGGACGAGTAGCCCGGGATCAGCAGATATTCATTAAAAGTATGAGCAGGTTCATTGATAAAAGTCGCCATTAGATAATCCTCTCTTCCTTCGTTTCGCAGTATACGCAGCGGTATACCTTGTTCTCTTTATCGGTCAGCTTGAACACATGGTCAAGCTCCTGTTCGGTGGTGGTGATGCAGCGGGGATTCTTGCACTTGATGACATTGGTCAGGATCGCGGGCATCCGGATGTTCATCTTCTCTGCGCGGACGCCGTCCTTGATGATATTGACGGTCGCGTCGGGGTCGATATAGCCGATCACATCGATATTGACGGGGATATCCGCGTCTATCTTGATGATATCCTTCTTCCCCATCTTTTTGCTGGTCACGTTTTTGATGATCGCGACCGAGCAGTCCAGCCCGTCGAGCTTTAAAAGCTCATAGAGCTTCATACCTTTTCCGGCGGTGATATGATCGATCACGATACCGTTCTGGATGGAATCGATATTCATATTCTGCCCGCCTCCTTTAATAATTTGAGTATCAGCGCCATGCGCATATATTTTCCGTTGAGCACCTGCTTGAAGTAGCAGGCGCGCGGATCGTCGTCGATCGCGATCGAGATCTCGTTGACTCTCGGCAGCGGATGCATGATCGCCAGATCGGATTTTGCATTTTTCAGCTTTTCGGGTGTGAGGATGTAGCTGTCCTTCAGTCTGAGGTAATCCTCCTCGTTGAAGAAGCGTTCCCGCTGTACGCGCGTCATATAGAGGATGTCCAGATCGGGCATCGCGCCCTCCAGATCGGTCGTCTGGACATAGGGGATCCGCTTTGCTTTGAGGACGTCGCGCTTGACGTAGCTGGGAACCTTCAACTCCTCGGGAGAGATCAAAACGAATTTATTATCGTCATACCGCGACATCGCGTTGATCAGCGAGTGTACGGTGCGGCCGAATTTCAAATCGCCGCAAAGACCGATGGTCAAGCCGGAAAAGCCGCCCTTTTCGCGGTGGATCGTCAGCAGATCGGCGAGCGTCTGTGTCGGATGACAGTGACCGCCGTCGCCGGCATTGATGACCGGGATCTTCGCCGCACGCGCCGCGACCAGCGCCGCGCCCTCTTTCGGATGGCGCATCGCGATAATATCCGCGTAGCAGGACACCGTCTTGGCGGTATCGGCGACCGATTCGCCCTTTGCCGCGCTCGACGCGCCCGCCGAGCTCATCGAGATGACCTGACCGCCTAATTCATACATCGCCGCCTCAAAGCTCATTCTGGTTCTGGTCGACGGTTCAAAGAAAAGCGTCGCGAGCTTTTTATGATTGCAGACGTCCTGGTATTTTTCGGGGTCGTTGATAATATCGTTGGCAACCGAGATCAGTTCTTCAAGCTCCTTCGTACTCAGGTCGAGTACGTCGATGACCGATCTCATGCCTTGCCTCCGATCCAGCTTTCATCCGAGGGATTGTTGCGGAATTTGATCAGTCTTGCAACATCATCGGGCTTGATGTAACCGTCCTGCGCGGCGACCTCGGCGATCACATCAAAGTTCGTCAGGCTGATGTTTTTGACATCAGCAGCGGCAAGTCTGTCCAGACCCTTCTGCATACCGTAGGTGAAAATGGATACGATACCCAAGACCTCGGCGCCCGCCTCTCTGAGAACGTCGACGACCTCCAGCACCGAGCCGCCGGTCGAGATCAGATCCTCGACCACGACGACCTTCTGACCGGGATTCAGTCTGCCCTCGATCTGATTCTGTCTGCCGTGATCCTTATGACCGGAGCGCACATAGCCCATCGGCAGTCCCATCATATGGGCGGTGATCGCCGCATGAGCGATACCGGCGGTCGAGGTGCCCATCAGCACCTCTGCGTCGGGATAGTTTTCCTTGATCAGCTGTGCCAGACCGCTCTCGACGTCCGTTCTGACCTCAGGATTGCTGAGCGTCAGGCGGTTGTCGCAGTAAACGGGGCTTTTGATGCCGCTCGCCCAGGTGAACGGCTCTTCGGGGCGGAAGAATACCGCCTTTATCTTCAATAAATCCTTTGCGATTTTTGTATTCAGATCCATACTGTTTCTCCTTAATCAACAAATTCGGCAACACAGCGTCTGTATGCCGCAACGGGGTCGTCAGCCTGAGTGATCGGTCTGCCGACCACGATATAATCCGATCCGATCTCCTTTGCCGCAGCGGGAGTCATCACGCGCTTTTGATCGCCGACCTCGCCGTCCGCAAAGCGCACGCCGGGCGTGATCGTCAAAAAGTCCTTGCCGCAGGTATCGTGTACCTTGCCGGCTTCCAGCGGCGAGCAAACAACGCCGTCCAGCCCGCTCTCCTCGGCGCACTTCGCGTAGTGCATCACGACCCGATCGATGGGCTCTTTGATCAGAAGATCGTTTTCCATCGCCTCTTGGTCGGTCGAGGTGAGCTGTGTCACCGCGATCAGCAGCGGTCTGGTGCCGTCTGCGCGGGTCAGTCCCTCCAAGGCGGCTTTCATCATCGCCTTAGTGCCGCCGGCGTGGAGGTTGGTGATATCGACGTCGAGATTCGAGAGAACCGCCATCGCCTTTTTGACGGTATTGGGAATATCGTGGAGCTTCAGGTCAAGGAAGATCCGATGACCTCTTTTCTTGATCTCCTTTACGATCGACGGACCCTCTGCATAATACAGCTCCATGCCGATCTTGACAAACGGTTTTCTGTCCTCGCTCTTGAACTTGTCGAGGAACTCAAAGGTCGCCTGAGCGCTTGAAAAATCGCAGGCGACGATAACATCCTTACCCATTGTTCACCCCTCCTATGATATCGCTTAATTTTTCGATTCTATACTGTTCCAATGCGCCGGGAAGATCGTCGATGATCTTCTTGGAC
>CACZAW010000033.1 GCA_902779225.1 uncultured Ruminococcus sp.
GCGGCTCTGAGGATTCGATCACGACGTTCTTTGCCTCGTGGGAGGCGACGGCTGAGGAGATCGTATCCGGGAACGCTTTGGTTAAGGCTTCGACGGTGTGCTTTTCGCACATCGGGCACATCATGCCCTCGACTTTGATAACGGTTTTGAACATATTCATTTCTCCTTTTTGACCTTCGGCGGGTAACTCTGCCGGAGTATTTTTATATTTTCTGCGCTTGTGGGGATCAAAGAGATTCAACCGCAGCGCGTTTGTCACGACGCAAAAGCTGGACAGGCTCATGGCGGCGGCGCCGAACATCGGGTTCAGCGTCCAGCCGAAGATCGGGATCCATACGCCTGCGGCGAGAGGGATGCCGATGATATTATAGATGAATGCCCAGAAGAGATTTTGGCGGATATTGCGGAGGGTCGCCTTTGAAAGACGGATCGCGGCGACCGCCTCGCTTAGCCGGCTGCCGACCAGTACGATATCCGCGCTCTCGACCGCGATATCTGCGCCGGAGCCGATCGCAACGCCGGTATCGGCGGCGGTCAGGGCGGGTGCGTCGTTGACGCCGTCGCCCACCATGGCGGTTTTGCCGTACGCCTTGAGGTCGGCGATGATATCGCCCTTTTGGGTGGGCAGGACGCCGGCGTAGACGCGATCGACGCCGACGGAATCGCCGATAGCTTTGGCGGTGCGGGTATTGTCGCCGGTCAGCATGACCACGCGGACACCCATCTCGCGGAGCTCTTCGATCGCCGTCTTGCTGTCGTCCTTGACGGTATCGGCGACTGCGATCACACCGAGCAGACTGCCGTCACAGGCAAAGAGCATCGGGGTCTTGCCCGCGTCTGCCAGCGCGGTGATCTGCGTCCGGGCGGCTGACGGAACGTCTGCTTTTGTTTGGATGAACGTGTAGGAGCCGGCAAAAACGGTCTTGCCGCCGAGCTTTCCCTCGACGCCGCTGCCGGAATGATTTTTGAAGCTATCACAGGCGGCGGGGGTCACGCCCTGCTCCTGTGCGTATATGATGATCGCCTTGGCGAGCGGATGGGAGCTCTTTGCCTCCAGACCTGCGGCGATCTGCAATAATGCGGCGGGATCGTCGGAAAGGATATCGGTAACAGTCGGATCGCCCTTTGTGATCGTGCCGGTCTTATCCAGCGCGACGATCTGCGTTTTGCCGGCGTTCTCGAGGCTTTCGGCATTTTTGAACAGGATACCCGCCTTAGCGCCCACGCCGTTGCCGACCATAATCGATACCGGGGTCGCCAAACCTAAGGCGCAGGGACAGCTGATGACCAGCACGGAGATCGCACGCTCCAGTGCGTAGCTGAACTCTTTGCCGACGATCAGCCATACAGCGAGGGTGATCAGCGCGATACCGATCACGACGGGTACAAAAATACCGGAGACCTTATCGGCGATGCGGGCGATCGGCGCTTTGGTCGCGGAGGCGTCGTAGACGGTGCGGATGATCTGACTGAGGGTCGTATCCTCGCCGACGCGGGTCGCGCGGCAGCGGAGAAAGCCGCTTTGGTTCATGGTGGCGGAGTAGACGGAGGCTCCCTCTGACTTTTCGACGGGGATGCTCTCGCCGGTCAGCATACTTTCATCGACCGCGCTGTCGCCCTCAAGCACAACGCCGTCGACCGGGATGCTCATACCCGGTCGCACGAGGAAGATATCGCCCTTTTGCACCTCGTCGATCGGCACCTCGCGCTCCTCTCCCCCGCGCTCGACAACGGCGGTCTTGGGAGACAGATCCATCAGGGATCGGAGCGCGTCGGTGGTTTTGCCCTTTGAGCGCGCTTCGAGGATCTTGCCGATCGTGATCAGCACGAGGATCATCGCGGCGGATTCGAAGTACAGTCCGTGGAGCAGCTCGTGCGCTTGGGCGGGCTCGGCGATCATGCGGTACAGCACGACGACGCTCCATATAAAGGACGCCGCCGAACCGAGCGACACCAGCGTGTCCATATTCGGGGCGCGGTGGATCGCGCCCTTGAAGCCGCTGATAAAGAAGCGTTGGTTGATCACCATGACGGCGGCGGACAACAGTAATTGGGTCAAGCCGACGGCGGCGGGGTTTTCGCTCAAAAAGCCCGGTAAGGGAAAGCCCCACATCGTATGCCCCATCGACACATACATTAGCGCGAGCAGCAGTACCAATGAGGTGGTAAAGCGGCGTATCAGGGGGCGCACTTCGTCGGGCTGTTTTAATTCAATTTTCGGTTTGTTTTCACGCGCGGCGGTCTCGGGAGAGGCGGTATAGCCGGCGTTCTCGACCGCGCGGACGATCGCCTCGGCGCTCGCGCCGCCCTCGACGGTCATCGAGTTGGTCAGCAGGCTGACCGAGCAGGCGTCGACGCCGTCAACGGAGGAGACCGCCTTTTCGACCCGCGCGGAGCAGGCGGCGCAGCTCATCCCGCCGATATTGTATCTGGTCATGAATATCCCTGTCCTTTACTTCATCAGCTTGCCGACGATCTCCATCAGCTCGTCAACAACGGCGTCGTCGCCGGCTTTGATATCGCGGACGACGCAGCCCTCGACATGGCGGCGCAGCAGCTCTTTGTTAAAGGCGCTGAAGGCGGATCTGGCGGCGGCGCTCTGGGTCAGGATATCCACGCAGTAGGCGTCGTTTTCCACCATCTGACGGATACCGCGTATCTGTCCCTCGATACGGGAAAGGCGGTTGATCAGCTTCTTCTTTTCTTCATCTGAACGCTCGGTTTTTTTGATACAATGCTCGCAGGGCATATCGTCACCTCGTTTTATACCCTATGGGGGTATCTTTGATATTGTCATTATATACCCTATGGGGGTATTTGTCAAGCCTTTGCCTGATAATTATTCTTTCCGCGGGGGTTTACTTTTTTTCGGAAATGTACTATAATAACATGGTAAATTAAGATGGGGGCAGATGTTTTTCTGTTCCTGCAACAGGAGGTATAACTTATGTCTAATATCGATTTAACCAAATACGGCATCACCGGCGTCAAGGAGATCGTCTACAATCCCTCATACGAGCAGTTGTTTGCGGATGAGATGGATCCCGCGCTGACCGGCTTTGACAAGGGCCAGCTCACCGAGCTGGACACCGTCAACGTTATGACCGGCATCTATACCGGCCGCTCGCCCAAAGACAAGTTCATCGTCATGGATGACAAGTCGAAGGATACCGTATGGTGGACCACTCCCGAATATCCCAACGACAACCATCCCGCGACACAGACCGCATGGGACGAGTGCAAGAAGCTCGCGCTGGAGGAGCTCTCCGGCAAAAAGCTGTATGTCGTCGACTGCTTCTGCGGCGCAAACAAGGACACCCGCATGGCGATCCGCTTTATCATGGAGGTCGCATGGCAGGCGCACTTTGTCAAGAATATGTTCATCGCGCCCACCGAGGAAGAGCTGCAGAGCTTTGAGCCTGATTTTATCAGCTACAACGCCTCAAAGGCGAAGGTCGAGAACTACAAGGAGCTGGGGCTCAACTCCGAGACCGCGGCGATCTTCAACGTCAGCTCACGCGAGCAAGTCATCCTGAACACATGGTACGGCGGCGAGATGAAGAAGGGTATGTTCTCGATGATGAACTACTATCTGCCGCTGCAGGGCATCGCCTCGATGCACTGCTCCGCCAACACCGATATGGAAGGCAAGAACACCGCTATCTTCTTCGGTCTGTCCGGCACCGGCAAAACCACCCTCTCCACCGACCCGAAGCGTCTGCTGATCGGCGACGACGAGCATGGCTGGGACGACAACGGCGTATTCAACTTTGAGGGCGGCTGCTACGCAAAGGTCATCGGTCTGGATAAGGAATCCGAGCCCGACATCTATAATGCGATCAAGAGAAACGCCCTGCTCGAGAATGTTACCGTCGACGAGAACGGTAAGATCGACTTTGACGACAAGAGCGTTACCGAGAATACCCGCGTCAGCTATCCGATCGAGCATATCGAGAAGATCGCGAAGAAGGTCAACGGCATCTCCGCAGGCCCTGCGGCTGAGAACGTTATCTTCCTGTCCGCTGATGCGTTCGGCGTACTGCCTCCGGTCTCTATCCTGACCCCTGAGCAGTGCCAGTATTACTTCCTGTCCGGCTTTACCGCGAAGCTCGCGGGTACAGAGCGCGGCATCACCGAGCCGACCCCGACCTTCTCGGCTTGCTTCGGTCAGGCGTTCCTCGAGCTGCATCCGACCAAGTATGCTGAGGAGCTGGTCAAGAGAATGAATCAGAGCGGCGCAAAGGCGTATCTGGTCAACACCGGCTGGAACGGCACCGGCAAGCGCATCACCATCAAGGATACCCGCGGCATCATCGACGCGATCCTCGGCGGCGATATCAAGAACGCGCCGACCAAGACCATCCCCTACTTCAACCTTGAAGTCCCGACCGAGCTGCCCGGCGTAGACTCCGGCATCCTCGATCCGAGAGATACCTATGCGGATCCCGCAGAGTGGGATGCAAAGGCGAAGGATCTGGCACAGAGATTCGTCAAGAACTTTGCGAAATATACCACCAACGAAGCCGGCAAGGCGCTGGTAGAAGCAGGCCCGAAGGTATAATTACGAGTGGTCAGTGGTCAGCGATCAGTGGTCAGTAAACAAAAAATTTGGCTGTTCCTTTCGGAACAGCCTTTTTTGCTGTGATATTGTCAATTCGGGTTATTTGCCAACTCAGCATGACGGCGGTTGGCAGCCGACCGCTCACTAAACATTCAATCCCCAACTGAGCATCTCGGGGAAGTAGACCGCCCAGAAGCCCTCGCTGTGCGTACCGTCGTTATCGACAATGGTCTTCATCTTGTCGGCGGGATATCCCTTCGCCTTCATCCAGCCCTCCATCGCGACCGCATTGGGATAGAGCATCTGCTCCAGCTGATCCTGATCGCTGTTGCCGCAGAAGAAGTAGATGCGCGGAACGTTCCCGGAGAAGTCCTTGGTGCTGAGGTAAGCGTTCCACGTCGCCTTGGTATAGAGGATGAACGCGGGTGACAGCGCGCCGATATAGCGGAACTTGTCCATATGCTCGATACCGATGTAGAACGCCTCGATACCGCCGGAGGATGAGCCCGCGACGCCGCGGATGGAGTTGACGTTATAGCGGCTCTCCACATAGGGGATGACGGTGTCGACCACAAAGTCGGAGAACACCTTGCCGCCGCCGTCGGAAAAGGTTCCGTAGGCGTTGACGCCGGGAGCGGTCTGACCGAGGTTCGGGGTCAGCTCATGGTCGCGGCGGGATGACGGACTGCCCGCCTCTACGCCGACCACGATCACGCCGTCGCCGCCGTTCTGCATCAGCGAGAGAACGCTCTCGTCGCACTCCCACTCGTAGCCCGAGAGGGTTTGGGTCTGACCGAAGAGGTTCTGACCGTCGCACATATATAAAACGGAGTATTTTTTGGACTTGTCCGCAGGATCATAGCCCACGGGCGTCCAGATATATACCTTCTTTTTGTAGCCGTCGGGATAATCCATCGAAACGGTCTTGACAGTTCCCTCGGCGTCCTGACCGTAGGGGTACACGCCGACAAGGTACTTGCCGCCGTAGCTCTTGTCGGAGTTGATGAAATAGCCGGAGCTGGCTTTGGTGACCGGGGTATCGGTGGTCTGGTCGGTACCGTTGTTGAAGATGACGCGGTCGTACTTTGTCACATCGGCGGTCACGGAATAGACCTTTTCGCCCTCGTTATTGGTCTTGACGAATGTCATCGCGGTTCCCGGCCATTTGCTCATCGCCGTGCCGGTGGACTGCTTGTAGATATAGGCGTTGACAGTCGTCCAGTTCTTATTGTTGGAAAAGTAAACGGTGATATTGTCCTTCACTTTGGTCGGTTCCTCCGGTTGGGGCGCCTCTGTGGGCGGCTGTGTGGGCGGTTCGGCCGGCTTGACAGTCGGCGCCTGAGTGGGATTGGCAGTTGCAGGCTGACCGGTGGGGCGCTGGGTCGCGGGCTGTGTAGGCGCTTGGATCGGCTTGCCGATCGGGTAGCCGTCTTTGAACGCGGTCAGATATCGCTGGATATTGGTCGCGTCGATGATCGTCACAACGCCGTCGCTGTCGGTATCCGCCGCGTCTTTGTTGAAGCCTGTTACCGGAAGCGACACCAGCATTCGCTGGATCGTTGTCGCGTCGAGAATCAGAACGTCACCGTCGCCGTCCGCGTCGCCGAGCAGCGGGCTTGTATCGGCATAGCTGACTGTCGCCGTGACTGCTGCAAGCGACAGGATCACCACGCCTGCCAACAGTATCGATAAGATTCGTTTTGACATAAATACACCTGCTTTCGCCGATAATAATGCTATTGTTTTCATTATAATCTCCGGCGCAGATAATTGCAATAACAGATGACAATAAAATCACAAAGATTACGCTTTAGTAGCTTTTATTGACAAGGAAATACTCTTTTTGATAAAATATATGAGATATAATAGGATCATTGTACGATGGCGCGTGTAGCGATGTCATCCTGCGCAAGCGGGCGTTCGCCCCTCACGAATCACGATACAATGACCAAAGGAGGTGCGCCGATGGCGAAAAAAAGCATTCCGGCTATCAACGAGTCGGAGCTGGATACCGAGAAACCCATACCCCGGCACAGGGTGTGGATCAGGGAGCATATGTTTGCCGTCTGTATCGGCGCCGCGATCCTGTTGATCATCGCCATCTTCTTCGGCATTCGTATCTATAAAAACGCCTCTCACCCGCTTACCAAGTTCATGGCGGCGTCCGCCAAGAATTTCAACTCTTCGTTCACCTTTGAGGCAGAGGCGATCCAGAACGGCAAGCCCGTAATGAAATACACCGGCGCATATAAGGCTGACGCGTCAAAGCAAAACGTCAAGGCGATCTATGAAGCGGACTACGGCAGCTATACCTATACGGGCGCAGTGTTTGCCGAAGGAGATACCCATGTCAGCGGAAGTTGCTATGACAAACAATGGCACGTTCACGACTGTACCGACAGGGTGCTGAATTTCTTTGATTTTAACACCGACTTCAAGGCGGGACGCTTTGACGGCGCATCGTTTTTGCGCTTTACCGATATGACGTCCTCTTACTCCGCCGACGAGCTGAACAACTTTATGAATGTCGTTAAAAGCCGTATGGACGGCGGTTCCCCTCTGGCTAAGGTCGACGTCACCACCGGCAACGGATATAAAACCTATCAGTACGATATCAGCCTGAAGGAGTTCTTTGACCTGGTGCGCGAAAAAGGCGCGTCCATCTTCTTCAGCGCGATCGACTACGACGCGTTCTGCGCCCTGTATGCGGCGAATGAAGAAACCGTCGAAAAAGCCGAATGCCGCTTTGTCTTTACCATCGACAGCGCGGGGTGGCTGACCGATATGCAGCTTTCTGTCAAAACCGGCGATGAGGAATTTGCCGTAGAATGTCAATTTTCCGACTTCGGATCTGCCGAGGTCGAGATACCGGAGGCGTTCTTTGACGCAGCCGATGCACAGCTCGATAACGAAAACTAACAACAGGCAGGTGATTCGCTATCAAACGCTTTGAGATCGAATATGCCGCCTACTGTACGGTAGGCAAGCTCCGCCGCAATAACGAAGATAACTTTTACTGCGACGGGGTCATCCGCGAGGACGTCAACAATAACGACGACGTTGCGCTGTCGGGTACGGTCGGCTCGGATACCAATGAGATGTTTGCTGTTTTTGACGGTATGGGCGGAGAGGCATGCGGAGAAATCGCATCGTTTGTCGCGGCGTCTCACGCAAAGCTGTTTGCGCATGACCGCGGACAATATGAGGAGTACCTCTATGAGCTGAGCGAGCTGCTCAACGAGAAGGTGCGCGAGGAGACCGAGGCGCGTTCGCTGGTGCTGATGGGTACCACGGCGGCGATGGTTCAATTCTGCGGCGAGGATATCTATGTCTGCAACGCCGGTGACAGCCGCGTTTATCGGCTCTTAAAGCACGAGCTAAAGCAGCTTTCCGTCGATCATATCGCGCCCGGCTACGGCGGAAAGGCGATCACCAAGTTTCTCGGGATGCCTACCGACGATAAGCTGCGCCCCTATATCGCGACCGGTGAATACAAACCGGGCGACGTCTATCTGCTTTGCACCGACGGTATCACCGATATGCTGACAGACGCGCAGATCCTGGAAATCATCGATAACAAAAAACCGCTGGAAGATTCCTGCCGCGCGCTGATCGCTGCGGCGATGGAAAACGGCGGCGTAGATAACGCGACGGCGATCCTGCTGCGCGTCACAAAATAGAACGAAGATCACTCAACCATGATCTGAGAACTAAGGAATCATTATGGAATATAAGAATGACAAAACCGCCAATCGCAGGCGGTACAAATCGCGCTATCACAGCCCTCACAACTACAAAACCAAGCGTTCGAAATCGGAGAACCGCGCCGCGATCCTGGTCGGTATCGCGACCTTTGTGGTGCTGACATCACTGGTGCTGGTATTTACCTTCGGCGACAGCATCTACAAGTTCCTGGACGATACCTTCCATCCCTCGTCGATCATCAACGGTGATAAGCCCGGCGCAGAGGGAAGTACCCTCGGTATCGCTACGGAAACGGCTACGGAGGAAGCGACCGCCTCGAAGGGCTTTATCCCCGGGCTGATCCTGCCGACAGAAGCGCCGACAAATAATGCTGCCCAGAGTGCGGATTTTGAACGTCTGGCGAAGGCCGCGGGGCTGGATCCTGCCAAGATCGCCTCGTCACAGATGATCTTTGTCGAATCGAACGGCACAAACGCGACCGTGTATACCTTTGAGAAGGACGAAACGGGCAAATGGAACCGGCAGTTCGATCCTATTGCAGGATTCACCGGCGAGGGCGGCGTTTCAGACAACACGGCTCCCGGCGACAATGTGACCCCGAAGGGAACTTACAACGTCGAATATGCGATGGGTACCAATCCCGATCCCGGAACGCCCATCGAATACAAGGAGATCGCCTACGGCATGAAGTGGATCACCGATCCCGCGTCAGTCAACTACAACCGTCTGATCGATGATGACGCCGCGTCGAACGACTTTGAGACTTTTCAGGATCTGTACGAATATACCGTATCGTATCCCTACTGTGTGGTATTTGACTACAACCGCGATCCGGTAGACACATCAAAAGGCTGTGCAAAATTCCTGCACGTCAGCGAAGCGCCGACGCCCAGAGGCGGCATCGGAATCGCAGAGAGCGATCTGCAAAACATCCTTTTGTGGATGAACCCAGAAAAGAGCCCGCAAATATCGATCATATGACAAAAAGCAGTCGCTGAGGCGGCTGCTTTTTTAATGAGGAATTAGGAGTTAGGAATTAGGAATTTTTGTAGGTTTGAAAGGCGGATATGCTGCAATGACAATTTAAATAAAAAAGCCGCCACTGAGTGGCGGCGTAATCAGCTATGATCAGGCTTTTTTGGTGATGCGCAGATTCTGGCGGGTCTTTCTGAGCTCGGTAAGCTGGGCGGTGATCGCGTCGTCGGTGCGCTTCATGATATTTTCAACATAGTCGTTCGCAGCCTTGCGGATCTCGGCGGACTTTGCTTTAGCCGCGTTGATCAGCTCGGTGGACTCTGCCTTAGCCTCGCGCATGACCTCGCTCTGCTCGATCATCTGCTTCTTGCGCTCTTCGGCGGCGCGGATGATATCGTCGGCTTCCTTCTTCGCCTCGGCGATGATCTGGCCGCGGTCGGCTACGATATTCTTCGCCTGTCTGACTTCTGCGGGAAGGGTATCCTGGATCTCGTCGAGAATGTCGTAAATCTTCTCGGCATCGACAATAACCTTTCCGCCGGACAGCGGCAGTGTCTTAGAATCGGCTACTAAATCCTGTAACTCCGAAATCAAATCGTCAACTCTCATTTTAGTTTTTTCCTTTCCTGTTTAGTCTCTCAAAAATCTCGTCATGAATGCACTCGGGCACGAAGTTGGTGATATCGCCGCCGAACGATGCAACGTTCTTGACGATGGACGAGCTGAGATAGGTGTATTGTGCATCGCTCGCCAGAAAAACCGTTTCCAAATCGGGATTCAGTTTTTTATTCGTCAGCGCCATCTGAAATTCGTATTCGAAATCAGATACCGCTCTGAGTCCTCTGACGACTGCCGACGCGCCGCACTCTTTGGCACAGTTTGCAAGCAGACCGTCAAACCCGACAATCTCGACGTTGGGCAAATGCCCGACCGTTCTCCTGAGAAAACCGATCCTCTCCTCGATATCGAAGTTCGGCTTTTTATCCATATTGACAAACACGCCCACGATCACGCGGTCGAACATATTCGCCGCACGGGTGATGATATCGATATGTCCGTAGGTAACGGGGTCAAAGCTGCCGGGGCATATTACGGTTTTTCCCATATAGGCCCCCTATCTGTCTTAAGACCACTATATATAGGTTTTGACAACCCTATAAATAGTCCTCATGACGATATGTGCTTACTCTTATTTTACCATAGGTACGCTCTCTGTCAAGAGTAAATTTGTAATATTTTTGTAATATTTTATCATTTAATGCACTTTCACAAATAATGACCCCGGTTTTTTTCATTCTTTGTGCAATAATAGGCATGGTTTCCTGCAAAATTCCCGTGTTATAGGGGGGATCCAGAAAGGCTACGTCAAATAAAAGGTCGGTAGATCGCAGGTAATTGAGGGAATCCGCGACGATAACCGTCGCAAATTGTTGCAGGTTTGTAACCCTCAGATTGCGCTCGATGACCGCCGCCGCCCTGCGGGAGCTATCGAGAAATACGGCGCTGCGCGCGCCGCGGGAAAGCGCCTCGATCCCCATCTGTCCGGAGCCGGCGAAAACGTCGATAAAGTCGCGCCCCTCGATCTCGAATTGGATCGCGGAGAAGATCGCTTCCTTTACCTTATCGGTGGTCGGGCGAACGATATCGTCGCCCTTCAGGGTCTCTAATACTCTGCCGCGTGCAGAGCCAGTGATAACGCGCATGGTATCAACCTTTCCGGGAAACAGGCGTCCGGTGGTACAGGGCGTCTAATCCTCATGAAAATAATTGTAAACATTGACGGCGGCGGGATGGGTCATACCGGGCGCCGATTCCAGCTCCTCTAAAGAGGCGTTGGAGATATTTTTGATCGTGCGGAAATAGCGCAGCAGCTCCTTGGCGCGCTTTTTACCGATGCCGTCGATCTCCTCGAGCGTGGAGCCGAGGACTTTTTTTCGCTGTTGGCGGTTGAAAGAGATCGCGTAGCGATGCACCTCGTCCTGGATATTCGTCACAAAGGTGAATGCCGCGCGGTTGGGCCGCAGCGCGATCTCGCCCGTTTCGGAGACGATCGCGCGGGTGCGGTGGCGGTCGTCCTTGACCATGCCGAATACGGGGATATCCAAGCCGGAGGCTTTGACGATCGGCAATACGGCGCCGACCTGCCCTTTTCCGCCGTCGAGCAGGATCAGATCGGGCAGGCGTCCGAAGCCGGCGGTCACGCCATCCTCCTGTGATTTGCGGTACTCTTCCAGTCGGCGGGTCAGCACCTCAGCCATGGAGCCGTAGTCATCCTGACCGGAGAAGGATTTGATCTTGAACTTGCGGTAGGCGCTCTTTAAGGGGCGGGCGTTTTCGAAAACGATCATGCCCGCGACGTTGTCCTGTCCCGCAAGGTTGGAGATATCGTAGCTCTCGATATACGCGGGGAGCTTTTCCAAGCCCAGCAGGGTGCGCAGCTCTTCGAGCACGCTGAGCTGTTTTCCGGTGACGCCGCGCTGCTGTCCCAGCGCCTCAAAGGCGTTTTTGCGGCACATATCGACAAGATTCTTTTGCACGCCG
>CACZAW010000034.1 GCA_902779225.1 uncultured Ruminococcus sp.
GTACTTTGAGGTCATCGCCTTCTCGGAGGACAGAACGTTGCCCAGACCCGAGCCGTCATAGTAGTTCTCAGCCGAGGACTTACGATAATAGTAGTTCGGGGTCGTCATATTGAGAGCGGAGCCCTCGAGAACGAAGGTGTGGTTATAGACGACGTCCATGACAACGGCGATTCCGCGGTCATGCAGCGCCTGAACCAGCATCTTGAATTCCTTGATACGGGTGTTGCCGTCGTAAGGATCGGAGGAGTAGGAACCCTCGGGAACATTGTAGTTCTTGGGATCATAACCCCAGTTGCGGCGGATCGCGTTGTCGGTCTCATCGATAGAGGCAAAGTCCTCGATCGGCATGAGCTGAACACAGTTGACATTGTGCTCGACCAGATAGTCCACACAGGTTGCGACGCTGCCCTTGCCGCCGACGGTGGTGTTGCCCTCGGTGAACGCAAGGTACTTACCCTTATTGGCGTCGCTGACGCCGGAGCTTGCGTCGATGGAGAAATCACGGACGTGAACCTCCCATACGACCGCCTCGCCGGGATTGTCAAAGAAAACGTGCTTATCCTGATCCCAGCCGTCGGGATTGGTCGCGGCAAAGTCGCAGACCATGGAACGGTTGCCGTTAGCACCTACCGCCGTAGCATAGGGATCCTGCGTCTCTTTGATGACGCCCTTGCGGTCGACGATATAGGTGTAGTATTCATTCTTGTGGTCGCCGTTCAAAGTCAGCGTCCAGTTACCGGTCGTGCTGTTGTAGGTCATCTTATCGGTGCCCAGTACAGCCGCGCCGGATTCAGCATCGGTACCGGTGGAGTAGCGCTTGACCGATACGGAAGTTGCCTCGGGAGCCCATACCTTAAAGGTCGTTTTCGACTTGGTATAGGTACAGCCGTAGCCGGACTCTGCCGCAGCCTTAGATGCATAGTTCTCGTAGGTATTCTGGTTGTAATACGAGGTTTCTGCAAGCTCGGCAGTCCTCGCCTGAGCGGCAATGCTCATGACGGAAACAATCATCGCGACAACCAACAGGAACGAGAGTATCCTGCGTGATTTCATAAAATCCTCTCCTTTTGAAAATGAAGTTAAAATAACCGATTTCCAGTTATAATCATTATATCATAATGCTAAATAATTATAAATGAAAAACTGATTAATTCACGACAAATTATTGCACAATCTTTTTTTCTTCAATTTGGTTATTTCCGACAAAGCAACCGGAATATTTCACAAAAATGGAAACAAAGTGAAACGACCGCACTCAGTACGGTCGTCGAATTACAATTTGATATCAGGAAAACCGATCCCGAAGCCCGTTCCGAGAGTGATACAAACAGCGTTCGGCATATCGGAAAAATACAGGGCTGTCGCTGTCGCGTCATGCACCAGCCTTACCTCGACGCTGCGCCTGAGCTCACCGGATAGCTGTTCCTCCAGCAGATCTGCATAGTTGTCCCCCATCAGGCTGAGCTTTGCATAGCCGCCGCGAATGGGATTAAGGATGCCGGAGTGGGTATAATTGGCGATACTGATCAGGATACGATTGCTCAGATCCGACGTCTCCAGCGCCTCTTTATAGGTCGAGGAAACGATATTCAGGATGTAGTTATGCAGATCGAACGCCGCCGCCAGCTTATCCCCCTCGTCCTCAAAGGGGATCTGCATATATCTTGACGGCAGACTGTCCAACGTCTGGATACCGCTGACGATACCTCCGGATTTTTTCAGCACCGCCCGCTTGAAATAGGTCTGCCCCATATCCAAGACCAAAGAAGCGGTATCGTCCTCCATCATGCGCTGACCCAGCCCCATCACGCCGAGATACGCGGCGTTTTCAAACAGCATGATATTATACGGCTTGACGCCCGCATAGTCAAAGACCTCCTGAACCTGCTGCTTGAAGCGGCGTCCGAGATGTGAGCTTGCCAGCCCGCCGAGCAAGATCACCGTATTCAGATCGCGCCAGCATTCCCAGCAGCTGTCATCCCAGTCGTCGCGCGCCGCACGGTTCTCGGGCAAGCCGGTTTTGAGCGTCAAAAGCAGTAAGCCGAGGCGGTTGCCGAATTTCTGAGCGACACGCTCAGCCATTTGACGATAGCGGACGTCCTCGGAGCGCAGCGCTTTATCGAGCTGCATCGGAAGGCTGAAATCCGGCATCGAGGAAAAATCGATCCCGTAATACCGCGATATGCGGCGCATCTCCGCGACGATCGCTCCGGGCGAAAACAGCTCGGAAAAGCGTTTGCCGTCCAAGCCCTCCTCCACGCCCTTCACGGGACATTTCGCCATCACAGCGCGGTTGAGAGAGACCCGCGGCGTCAGATATTCGGTTTGATCAATATCGGAAGTACACAGAAACGGATTAGTCATATAAAAACCTCATAAAGAAGATTGTCATTCCCTCTTTGTGGGATTGCCACGGGCTAAAGCCCTCGCAATGACAGATAATATCACGATCCCGCAGATTCATATGCGCGAATCCCTCTGTTCCATACAAACAACGCGATAACGAACAGCACCGTACCTGCGATCACCGTGCCGCCGATGCAAAACAGCGGATCCTTTCCTGTCAAAAAGTAGGATGCGGGAAAATACGCGGTAAACGCAAAGGGGATCACATAGGTGATGATCGCCTGTACCGCCCGGTTATAGATCGTGACGGGATATTTAGAAAAGTCATTAGTCATATACAGCATATGCGTGATATGACCGCTCTCCTTGGTCCAGAAGGAGATCGCCGCAGTCATGATCTTCAGCGAGGTGTAGATCATGGTCGCAAACACCACAACCACCAACAGCAGCGGTATCGTATACCACCGGAACGGCAGCTCCAGCCGCGGGATCGCATAGCCAAGCAATAAGCCGCAGGTCAGCATCTCGCCGAACGCGTCGACGCAAAAATTCTCTACGCAAACATGAAACAGGCTGTTGATCGGACGGGTCAGATACTTGTCAAAATCGCCTTTTTTGACAATGCGGTACCCAACCATCCAAAGATTGTCAAAGAACAAATGATCAAGGGATTTCGGTATCAGCGAAAAACCGTAGATAAAAATGATCTCTTCAAAAGACCAACCCTGCAGATTCGGGATCTGGCTGAAAATAATGCCGATAAACAGGATCTGGAACGCCTGCGAGATCAGCAGCCCGATCGCCCCGAGCAGAAAATCGGTCTTATATTCCATGAGCCGCTTCAAATACTGCACGATAAAGATACGATGGAGGCGAAAATATCTTCTCATAACATCAACCTCCCTGTATCGACAGATGCTTGACAGCGCTGTTCCAAACCAGCTTGGACAGCCCCATCATCACCAGCATCCAGAATATCTGTAATCCGATACGCCAGAGGATCTCCGTGACGGAATACATCCCCATATAGATCATAACGGGTGTGTAGCTCAGTGAAGCAAACGGCAGAAAGTTCAGCACATTCGCAAGTCCGGTCGGCAAAAACGCCAGAGGGATAATGCCGCCGGACAGAAAGCTGACCAGCGTTTCCTTGACCAGCGTCGTACCCCAAAGATTCTTGAAAAAGAACGCCATAAAGCCGTAGATGACGTTAAAATAGAACGAGATCATATAGGCGAACACCAGACTGAGCAGATAAAAGCCGAAGTACATCAGATTGAACCGAACCTCACCGGTGATACAAAAGCGATAGATTTCCACACCCGCGACCATCGGGACAAATATCATCGTCATGCTGATCAGCCGATTACCGAGCTCCTGAAACAAAAAGCACATTTCAAAGGAACAGGGGCGCACCATACGCATCGCGATCGACCCGTCCAATATCTCCATTCCTACGGAAAATGCGCCGTCGGAATAGGTCAGATAACCGGTCAGGAAGGTGATAAACAGGTATACGACCATATCCTCCATGGTAAAGCCCATGAAGGTCTCGCTGTCAGAACTGAGAAAGACCGCCTTCCAGACAAAGTACATGATAAACGCGGACATGATCTCACCGATAAAGAAGCAGATGAAATTGGCGCGATACGCGACCATTTCCTGCATACCCGCGCGGGTAAAGGGACGGTAGGTGCGGAAGAATCGACTAAGCCGTTTCATACTTCAACCTCCCGCCGATACAGGCGTTTGATGATCTCTTCGATCTCGACATCCTTGACCTGCATATCGTTGATGTGAACAACCGACAACGTATAGGCTATCATATCCTCAACCGAAACGCGGTCTGCGTTAAATTTTACGCAAACAGAGGTTTTATCGTGCTCTATTGAGAAATTCTCATCAGTTAGTCTGTACTTCATTCTATAATCCAGTTTATCAAAATCATGCTCATTTTTCAGTTCAAAGGCAAAGGTTCTGAAGTTGCCGAAGTTATGCTTGAGCTCCTTGAGCTCTCCGTCAAAGACTTTTTTGCCCTTATCGATCATCACGATCCGCTCACAAAGCATCTCGATATCGCTAAGGTCATGGGTCGTCAGAACGACGGTCGTCCCCTCTTCCTCATTGATCTTTTTGATCGCGTTGCGGATGTTTTCTTTGACAACGACGTCGAGACCTATCGTCGGCTCATCCAAAAACAGCACCTTCGGCGAGTGCAGCAGCGAGGCGGCGATGTCCGCGCGCATCCGCTGTCCGAGCGACAAAGTACGTACCGGACTGGTGATGAAGCCGTCCAGCTCCAACACCTCGTTCAAAAAAGCCATGCGTTTTTTATACTGATCGTCCGGCACCTCATAGATCTCCTTCAGGACGGCATAGGTCTCTCTGAGCGCCAGATCCCACCACAGCTGTGTCCGCTGACCGAATACGACGCCGATCTCTTTGACATAGTTTTTGCGATTCTTCTGAGGGATCTGTCCGTTGATGACGCATTTTCCGGAGGTAGGCATCAGGATGCCGGTCAGCATTTTGATGACCGTGCTCTTTCCCGCGCCGTTTGGCCCCAAAAAGCCTAAGATCTCGCCCTTCGGCACCTCAAAGGAAATACCGTCGACCGCCTTGACGATCTCTTTATTCGGCTTGAACAGCGCCTTGACCGAGCCCTTGAAGCCCGGTTCTTTGATGATCTTCTTAAATTCCTTGCGCAGCTCTTCTACATAAATCATTTTTTCCATATACTCTATACTCTCTACCTATAATATCTGTTCATCGGTCATCGACCGCAAACCACTAATCACTAATCACTAACCACTGACCACTGATCTCTGACCACTGACCACTAACCACTAGCCACTGACCACTGACCACTGACCACTGACCACTGACCACTGACCACTGACCAAATCATATCACGAAACGCTTTAAATTGCTACATTTTTTTGGCGAAAGCTGTAATGTTTATTACACTTTTGTAGAAATGCTTGAAACCGTTTATATTCTGTGTTAATATTTCACTATAAAAGTGAACTTTGTTCACAGGGGTGTGTATATGAAAGAATACAGGCTTTTTGCGCAAAGCATGTATGATCGGGCGGTCGGACATTATGAAACGTTCGGCGTCTCGGTATTTGAGGACGGCGTGATGATCCGCATCGTTCGCGACGTCTCTCCCGACCGCAAAAGGGTAGAAGCGCTGGTATCCGAATTCAACCGAGAGCATTTGGAGCCCGTGCATCTGGATCAGGCGATCGAAGATTTTCTGCTTGATTATGATTGCTGATTGCTGATTTTTGTGCTATAATCATCGCAGAAAGGCGGTGATCATTTGCTGTGTGATTTATGTCCGAGAGAATGTCATATCGAGCGCACGGAGCGTCAGGGCGGCTATTGCGGCGTCGGAACACTCCCTAAGATCGCGCGTATCGCGCCCCACTATGATGAAGAGCCGATCCTCAGCGGCACAGGCGGCGCCGGAACCGTCTTTTTTTCCGGATGCTCCTTAAGGTGCGTCTACTGCCAGAATCACGAGATCTCCGCCGACGACTTCGGCACATATATCACGCCCTATCAGCTGAGCGAAGAATACCGCCGTCTGGAAGCCATGGGCGTGCATAATATCGAATTTGTCACGCCCACCCACTACATCGACGCGATCCTTGAAAGCCTGTGCTATTACCGACCGAAGCTGCCGCTTGTTTATAACAGCTCCGGTTATGAAAAGGTCGAGAGCCTCAAAAAGCTCGACGGCGTCATCGATATTTATCTGCCCGATTTCAAGTACAGCAACAATACATTAGCACATCGTCTGTCAGCCTGCGCTGACTATGCCGAAACGGCCGCGGCAGCGATCGAAGAAATGCTCCGACAGGTCGGCGCTCCTGTCATGGAGGATAAATTGATGAAGCGCGGCGTGATGATCCGCCATCTGGTTCTTCCCTCTCATGTCAAAAACAGCATCGGCGTCTTGGAGATCATCAAAGAAAAGTGGGATTCCTCTGTTCTCGTCAGCCTGATGAGCCAGTATTTTCCGACCGGTAAAGCAGATCAATACCCGGATATCAACCGCAGGATCACGCTCCGCGAATATCAAAAGGTATTGGACAAACTCTATGAGCTGGAGCTCGACGGCTTCGCACAGGAGCTCGAAAGCGCAGATAAAAAATATGTTCCGAAATGGAACTACGGAAATTGACGCAACTAAAAAAGCACTGCTCGAAAGCAGTGCTTTTTCTCTTACTTTGCGTAATCAATCGCGCGGGATTCGCGGATGATATTGACCTTGATCTGACCGGGATACTCCAGATCCTCTTCGATCTTCTTACAGATATCGCGCGCCAGCGACGCCATGGAATCATCCTTGACCTGCTCGGGCTTGACCATGATACGGATCTCACGACCCGCCTGGATCGCGAACGAGGTCTCGACGCCCTTGAAGGACGAAGCGACTTCCTCGAGCTTTTGCAGACGCTTAATATAGTTTTCAAGGTTTTCGCGGCGTGCGCCGGGACGCGCCGCAGAGATCGCATCGGCAGCCTGTACGATACAGGCAACGATCGTCTTTGCCTCTACGTCGCCGTGGTGCGCCTGGATCGCGTGGATGACCGCGTCGCTCTCTTTATACTTGCGGGCGACGTCTACGCCGATCTCAACGTGGCTGCCTTCGATCTCATGATCGAGCGCCTTGCCGATATCGTGCAGAAGTCCCGCGCGCTTAGCGACGGTAGGATCCAGTCCCAGCTCGGAGGCGATCATACCGGACAGGTAACAAACCTCCAGCGAGTGATTCAGTACGTTCTGACCGTAGCTGGTACGGTACTTCAGGCGGCCGAGAATCTTCACCAGCTCGGGGTGGAGACCGTTTACGCCTGCGTCAAGCACAGCGCGTTCGCCTGCCTGTTTGATGCTCGCCTCAACCTCGCGGCGGGCTTTTTCGACCATCTCCTCGACCCTTGCGGGATGGATACGGCCGTCGGAAATGAGCTTTTCGAGCGAGATACGGGCGATCTCTCTGCGAACCGGCTCAAACGAAGATAAGGTGATCGCCTCGGGCGTATCGTCAATAATGAGGTCTACGCCGGTGAGGGTCTCGATCGCGCGGATGTTGCGTCCTTCACGACCGATGATGCGGCCCTTCATCTCATCGTTCGGCAGCGGTACGACCGATACGGTAGCCTCTGCCACCTGATCGGCTGCGCAGCGCTGGATCGCGAGCGAGATAATGTTGCGGGCGCGCTTGTCGGATTCGTCCTTTAACTGCTGCTCATATTCCATGATCTTGAGCGATTTTTCACGGGACAGATCCTTTTCCAGTTCGTCGAGCAAATAAGCCTTTGCCTGATCGACGGTGTAGCCCGAGATCCTCTCGAGCATCTCAAACTGACTCTTTTTGATCGTTTCCACCTCGGCGAGTCGTTCCTCGGCTTGTTTCATTTTCTTGGAAACCTTGTCTTCCTTCTTCTCGACGTTGTCGAGCTTACGGTCAAGGGTTTCTTCCTTTTGCTGGATGCGGCGTTCCTGACGCTGAACCTCTTTTCTGCGGTCGGCGAGCTCTTTTTCGCTCTCGTTGCGCAGACGGTGGACTTCATCCTTACCTTCGAGGATCGCTTCTTTCTTCTTCGCCTCAGCTGTCTTCATCGCGTCCTCGACGATACGCTTCGCTTCCTGCTCTGCGCTGCCGATCTCCGCCTCTGCGACCTTTTTGCGGTACAGGTTGCCGACAACAATGCCGACGCCCACGCCTAAGATCAATGCGACTGCGATGAGGACGTAATATAAAGCATCCATGCGTTGACACCTCCTTGATTTGATATTGAATCAAACTCAACTCACGGTGCCGTTACTCAGATATTCAATTTTGTATTACCAAATGTACGGATCCGATAGTTGATATCTCGGTGCGCCGTACCGTAAATCTGTAGCATCCGGGTGAACCGGATTGGCAATAAGAATAAAAAATATCTATATATAACGGCTCTCTAAGAGAGTCTAATACGATAGAAGCGGATCCGACTATCACACGGATCCCGGACATAATAATACTTATACTGATTCTATTATTACATCTTGTCTTATCATAATATACAATGGACAAAATGTCAAGTTTTATTTTTCTGATTTGGAAAAATAATAGATTTTAAACACCTTCTTTCTGTGAATCCGCGCTTTTCCCAAGGCGACGGCAGGTCAAAGCGAATCCGTCACGGCAAAAAACGTTTTTTGTGTATTAATGATGATTTTCGGCGTTCCGGTTGTATAGTTTGACCATGCAATTGACAATTTTTATAAAAAATGCACTAAAAATTTGGAGTTTAATTTCTGTTTTTGCTTGAAATCAACAGAAATGTTTGATATTATATCCTTGTATAGTTGTGTACTATTACTATGTACGAATCTTATATAAGGAGAGTCAGATTATGAATTATGTTTTAAACGACGAGAGATTTCCTCTTGATCTGTTCCACGGCGGCGACGCTGTACGCATTTATGACTTTTTAGGTGCGCACGATTACTGGATGGACGGCTGTCCCGGAACCATGTTCCGCGTATGGGCGCCCAACGCGCTGACCGTATCCGTTGTCGGCGACTTCAACGGCTGGGATCAAATGGCAAACCATATGCATAAGATCTCAGAGGGCGGCGTCTGGGAATGCTGGATCCCCAACCTCGGCGAGACCGCGATCTACAAGTATTGCGTAGAGACCCCTTGGTTTGAGAAGATCCTCAAGGCAGACCCGTTTGCGTTCCACACTCAGACCCGTCCCGACAACGCCTCCATCATCTACAACTATAATAAGTATGAGTGGCATGATGAAGCGTGGTACAAGTACAAGATGGAACACAACCACTTTGAGAACCCCGTCAACATCTACGAGGTTCACGCCGGTTCCTGGAGAAAGTATGCCGACGGCAACACCTTCTCCTATGACAAGCTGGCTGAAGAGCTCATCCCCTATGTCAAGCAGATGGGCTACACCCACATCGAGTTCATGCCGATGACCGAATATCCCTTCGACGGCTCCTGGGGCTATCAGGTAACCGGCTACTATGCTCCCACCTCCCGCTACGGTTCGCCCGATATGTTCATGGCGTTCATCGACAAGTGCCATCAGGAAGGCATCGGCGTTATCCTTGACTGGGTACCCGCACACTTCCCCAAGGACGCTCACGGTCTCGGACGCTTTGACGGCATCCACTGCTATGAGTATGAGGACAGCCGCAAGGGCGAGCATAAGGAATGGGGCACCTATGTATTTGACTATGCCCGCTATGAAGTCATCTCCTTCCTCGTATCCTCCGCGATGTTCTGGCTGGATAAATATCATGTAGACGGCATCCGTGTCGACGCTGTCGCTTCCATGCTTTATCTCGACTATAACCGCAGAGACGGCGAGTGGGTCGCCAACAAGTACGGCGGTCACGAGCACCTTGAGGCGGTAGAGTTCATCCAGAGACTGAACACCGCTGTTCATCTGCATCATCCTACCGTTATGATGATCGCTGAGGAATCCACCTCCTGGCCGATGGTATCCCGCCCCGTATCCGACGGCGGTCTCGGCTTCGACTACAAGTGGAACATGGGCTGGATGAATGATATGCTCTCCTATATGTCCCTCGATCCGCTGTGGAGACCCTATCATCACAACAGCATCACCTTCTCCTTCCTGTATGCGTTCTCCGAGAACTTCCTCCTCCCCATCTCTCACGACGAGGTCGTTTACGGCAAGGGCTCGCTGATCAACAAGATGCCCGGCGACTATGATATGAAGTTTGCCGGCGTACGCGTATTCATGTCCTACATGATGGCGCACCCGGGCAAGAAGCTCACCTTCATGGGCGCTGAGATCGGTCAGTTCGACGAGTGGAATTCCACCGAAGAGCTGCAGTGGGGTCTGTTAGGCTTTGAGAAGCATAAGAAGCTCAACGATTTCTTCCGCGATCTGAACGAATTCTACAAAGCGAACACCTGCATGCATCAGGTCGACTTCACATGGGAAGGCTTCAACTGGATCCATCACGACGATTATCAGCATAGCGTTATCGCATTCCGCCGCATCGATAAGGAAGGCAACAACATCATTGTTGTCTGCAACTTCCAGCCGATGTACCGCGAGAACTATGCGATCGGCGTTCCGGACTTCGGCGTATACGGCGAGATATTCAACTCCGACGATGAGAAGTACGGCGGTACCGGCAAGACCAACGGCTCCGAGATCCGTACCGTTCAGGAAGAGAAGCACGGCTTTGATCAGTGCCTGTACCTCAACCTGCCGCCCATGAGCGCTCTCTACCTCAAGCTGATGACTAAGGAAAAGAGTCCCAAGGAGATCGCCGCGGAAGAAGCTGCCGTAAGACGCAAGGAGGCAGCAAAGAAAGCCGCCGCCACCCGCGCCGCTAAGAAGGCTGCCGCCGCTAAGAAAGCGGACGACGTCAAAGAAGCCGTAAGCAAGAAAAAGGCTGAGGTCAAAGAAAAGGTAGACGGGGCTAAGAAAGCAGTTGCCAAAAAGACCGCTGCAAAAAAGCCCGCCGCAAAGAAAGCCGCTAAGAAAGAAGAAAAATAATTCTAAAAACGAATAAAGTAGTTGCCGAGCCCCGATCCGCTCGGGGTTCGGCGGCAAATATTGGAGGAAAAAATGGTACCTAAGAAAGAAGTAGTAGCGATGCTGCTCGCCGGCGGTCAAGGCTCTCGTCTGGGCGTTCTCACCAAAAAGATCGCTAAGCCCGCCGTCCCCTTCGGAGGCAAATACAGAATCATCGACTTCCCTCTCTCCAACTGTATCAACTCCGGTATCGAGGCAGTCGGCGTGCTGACCCAGTATCAGCCGCTCGAGCTTAACGAATATATCGGCAACGGTCAGCCGTGGGATCTCGACGGAATGCACTCGGGCGTCACCTGCCTGCAGCCGTATGAGAGCAAAGAGGGCTCCGACTGGTATTCCGGCACAGCTAATGCTATCTATCAAAACATGGGATTCGTCGATCGCTACGATCCCGAATACATTGTGGTCTTATCCGGCGACCATATCTACAAGATGGATTACGCCGATATGATCGAATATCATAAGGAAAAGAACGCCGCCTGCACCATCGCCGCGATGGACGTTCCGATGGAGGAAGCGTCGCGTTTCGGTATTCTCAATACCAACCCCGACAACACGATTTACGAATTTGAGGAAAAGCCTGAGCATCCAAAGAGCACCAACGCCTCGATGGGCATCTATGTATTCACATGGAAGACCGTCAAGGAGTACATGATCAAGGATGCGCAGAATCCCGACAGCCACA
>CACZAW010000035.1 GCA_902779225.1 uncultured Ruminococcus sp.
CGGATATCGATCTGATCGTCAGCGACGACGGATATGGCAGAAACGAATATGTCGAGACCTCGCGCAAGCTGGTGGTCATCACCGCGCCGGGCCCCGGCTCGGGCAAGATGGCGGTGTGCCTCTCTCAGCTCTATCATGAGAACAAGCGCGGCATCCAGGCGGGCTACGCAAAGTTCGAGACCTTCCCGATCTGGAATCTTCCCCTGAAGCATCCGGTCAACGTCGCCTATGAAGCGGCGACCGCCGACCTCAACGACGTCAATATGATCGACCCCTTCCATCTGGAGGCGTACGGCGAGACGACCGTCAACTATAACCGCGATATCGAGATCTTCCCGGTGCTGAATACGATGTTCGAGACAATTCTCGGCGAGTCCCCCTACAAGTCGCCGACGGATATGGGCGTGAATATGGCGGGCAACTGCATCATCGACGATGAGGCGACCTGCGCCGCCGCCAATCAGGAGATCATCCGCCGCTACTACGACGCGATGTGCAACACCACCAAGGGCAACGGCGCGTCCGACGAGGCATATAAGATCGGACTGCTGATGAAGCAGAACAAGCTGACGGCTGACGATCGGCTGGTTATTGCGCCGGCGCTGGAGCTGGCGGCATTGACCGGCGCGCCCGCTGCGGCGATGGAGCTGAACGACGGCCGCATGATCACCGGCAAGACCTCCGATCTGCTGGGAGCCTGCTCGGCGATGATCCTGAACGCGCTGAAATCGCTCGGCGATATCCCGAAGAAGGTGGATCTGATCGACGCCGCCGTCATCGAGCCGATCCAGAAGCTGAAGGTAGAGAATTTCGGTTCCGAAAACCCGCGTCTGCATACCGACGAGGTGCTGATCGCGCTGTCGATCTCTGCGGTGACCAATCCGACCGCAAGGCTTGCGATGCAGCAGCTCGAAATGCTACGCGATACCGAGGCGCACGCTTCGGTCATCCTGTCGGAGACCGACGCCAGAACGCTCAAAAAGCTCGGCATCCATGTGACCACCGAGCCGCATTACGAAACCAATAAACTGTATCAGAAATGATGCGTCAAGGAGAGCCGAAAGGTTCTCCTTTTTAATGCTTCATAATTTACAGAAAGTTCTTTCTTTTTTGTCGAAATGTGATATAATACAACTAAAATAGGGTAGTATGTACAATATGTGGTATACCGGACCCATTGAATGAGATCGAGGTGTTGCAGATGTTGATTTATGATATTTCCAGAGAAATCACGGAGGCTCCGCTGTATGAGGGCGATCCGCGGCCGAACGTGCGCTGGCTGAAAAAGATCGATGACGGCGCGATGTACAATCTCTCAACCATCAGCCTCTGCAATCATACCGGAACCCATATCGACGCGCCCCTCCACTTTGATGACGAGGGCAAGGATATCGCTTCCATGCGGCTGTCGCAGTTTTACGGCAAATGCACGGTCGTCACCATAGAGGGGATCCTGACCGGCGAGGATATGGAGCGTCTGCTGCCGCACTGCGAGCGCAGGCTGATCCTGCATTCGAACGGCAACGCCTTTTTGTCCGTATCCGCAGCGCGGGTCATCGCCGACAGCAACCTGCTGCTGATCGGCACCGACGCGATCTCGATCGCGCCGCCGTTTGACGAATATATGCCGCATCTGGAGCTGGCGCGCGCGGGAATCGCCGTGCTGGAGAATCTGTATCTGGAGGGCGTAGCGGACGATACCTATACGTTATCCGCCTTTCCGCTGAAGGTCAGCGGGCTGGAGGCCGCTCCGTGCAGAGCGGTCTTGATCGGAGAAACAAAGGGAATTTGATCTGAAAGCTCAGAGGTTGATTATGAGAAGATTTTTTGCCGCTGTTTTGGCGGCGATCATGCTTGCGGCAATTTGCCTGCCGCTCACGGGGTGCGATTCGCCGAAGGTGCGGGTCGAATCCGTGATGTCGATCACAAATGAATTCAAGGGCTCGCGCACCGTGACCGTGGTATATCCGCTGAATGCCGATATCGACGCGATCAAGGATGAGATCCTCGCAGAGAATCCTGTCGTGAACGTCGAGGGCGCAAAGTTCTCTTATGTCGGCGCGACGGAAAACGGCTACAGCTTTGAGCTGCAGCTTCAATTTGAGAATCAGGCGACCTATGAAAAACAGATCGCCGCCGTGATCGGCCGCGATGCGACCTCGGTTCTGGCGTGCAAGGACACCGTGATGTTCAGCGGCACGCGGATGGCGGAGGATTTCGACGTCAGCGAGCTGATCGGATGGATCGTGAGGGATACCAAATCCTCGTCGGCAACCAAGGACTATACCTTTGAGTACCCCGTCAACAAGGTGACGATCGGCTCCGATACCTACGATACCGGCACGACGGTCAGCGTCAATCAGGGCAAAGGCATACAGGTGAATTCGGTCGACGTCAAAACCTATAACGAAAAGGTCAGCCTGCTGAGCCGCACCTTTGACCGCAGCTTTGTTTTCAGCATCCCGACCGAGATCTACTCCCAAAATAAAACAAAGATCAACAGCTACTATTCCAAGCTGGTCGGCGACGCGGCGCAGATCTCCGATATGCATGAGGGAAACAGCGTACTCTACACCCTGACCTTTGAAGGCTTGAATCTCAGCGAATTAGAGGTGACCACCGGCACGGTGCTGGACAGCGACAGCGTCAGCATCTATTACGGCGATAAGGATAATATGTCGACGCCGCTCTATGAGGGACGCGTATTTGAAGAAAAGCTCGATACGCTGTCCTTTGACAGCCCGTCGGGCAATCCTCCGATGCTGAAATACACCTATTCTCTCTCGGCAAACGCCGTGCAGGGAGAGGGCGCGATCTATAAAGAGGGCGGTTGGCAGGACGCCGGTTCATGGGATGACGGCGCATTTCGCCTTGAGGATGAATCGGGCTTGACCCGCTTGCGTATCTATGACGGCAGACAATATGCCATCAGCGGCGTGAGCTTTGCGACGGAAAGTCTGGGAGACGGCAAATTCAGCCGTGTGACCTCCTTCCTCTATCCGGTCAAAAACGGCTTTGAGGGTCCGGTATATGCCGCAAAGTTCTTTGCCGGGAAGGGCGCCGAAGCCAAGGCGGATAACGACGGCGAAACCAATATCGTCCTGTCGGTCACGCTGGAGGGCAGTATCGAAGAAATCAACGCCTCGCTGGAAAATATCTACGGCAAGGGCAACTATATCTCCTACGAACGCAAGGACGGCGCGCTCTCGGATAAAACAACGCTGATCGATTATATCGACCTGCGCCAGATGCTGTCCCTTGAAAACGCGGAGGTCGATATGACCTACACTGCCTCCGCCGAAAACGGAGAGAATATCGTCACCGTGACCAACGGCGATACGGAAACCGCCTATAAAGACAAGGACAGCTCGGTCATCAAGGTCAAGGGCTGTGTCGCGACCGTCGGTTATCACGGCGTGATCCCGAAGGCGGTCAGTATCATTTTCTATATCTTGTTCGGCGTCGTTCTGTTCGGCGTTACGACGCTGCTCGCCTATCGGATGCTGGTGCCTCCGATCCAAAGAGAACGCGGTATCCGCAAGCGCGACAGGCATGAAGACGACAAGATCACAGATACTAACCCTGAGCAAGAGCAGGCAAAGCCGGCGGAAGCTCCGTCCTTCGCTCCTTCACAGACAACGACGTTCAGTATTTTTGAGCTGGGGATCCTCAGCCGCAATAAAAAGTATGTCGACGAGATCAACAAAGACGTTGAGAAAAGGATGCATGACGACCGCCTGCAGGAACGCAAAAAGGAATTGCGCCGCCGTGAGCTGGAGGAAATGGAGCGAAAGGTATACGGCGGTGAAAAGCCCGCTGAAGAAACAGAGGACGATACGCCGAGAACACAGGAGATCCTGGATACCTTTGACCGAGCGATGAAAAACGAGCCGGAGACGTCAGCGCCGACCGACCCGATGGAGCTGATCGATCTGATGAATGAGGATGATGCGGATGATTAAGTTGATTGCCTTTGATCTGGACGGCACCGTCGCCGATACGCTCGCCGACCTTGCCGCTGCGGTCAACCATGCGCTGACGGTACGCGGACTGTCGCCGTATCCGACCGAAGACTATCGGCAATTTGTCGGTAACGGTGTGGATAATCTCATGATGACCGTCCTGAAAGAGCATTATACACCGGAGGTCGCAGAGGGGATGAAGCGCGACTTTTTCGACTATTACGCCGCTCACTGTCTGGATATAACGGCGGCGTATCCGGGGATCGCCGAGCTGCTGCAAGAGCTTTCGGACAGCGGGCTGATGACGGCGGTGATCTCCAACAAGCCGAATACGTTCGTTCCCGGCATCCTGTCGAAGCTGTACCCGGATCATCATTTTACCGTGGCATGGGGTCAACAGCCCGAGCTGCCCCGTAAGCCCGCGCCCGATGCGCTGATCAAGGCGATCGGCGAGTGCGGCGTCAAGCGGGAAGAGGTTTTGTATGTCGGCGACAGCAACGTAGATGTGGAATTCGCACACAATGCGGGTGTGAAGGTCTGCGGTGTGAGCTGGGGATTCCGCGGAGCGGACGAGCTGAAGAAAGCCGGCGCGGATCATATCGTCGATACCGCGCGGGAATTGAGAGATTATCTATATGAACAAGCGTAATTATCAAAAAGAGTTGGACGCGCTGATCGAGAAGAATACGGCGGCGGGCGAAAGGCCTTCCCTGCTGCTGCACGTTTGCTGCGCGGTATGCGCGAGCTATGTGCTGGAATATCTTTACGAGCATTTTGCGATCACGATCGCGTACTATAATCCCAATATCACCGAACAAGCGGAATATCAATACCGATATTCCGAGCTGCGGCGGTATGTCGCGGAGCGCGGGATGGATCAGATCCGATTTATCGAGGTCGAATACAAGCCCGAAGACTTTTTTGACGCGGCAAAGGGGCATGAAGCCGACCGCGAGGGCGGCGCGCGATGCTCGCTTTGCTTCAGTCAGCGGCTGGGCTATACCGCGAAGCGCGCGAAAGAGGGCGGATATCGGTACTTTGCCACGACGCTCACCATCAGTCCTCTGAAAAACGCCGAGGTCATCAATGCGATCGGCGAGAAGATCGGCGAGAGGGAAGGCGTCGCGTATCTTCCGTCGGATTTCAAGAAGAAAAACGGATACAAGCGTTCTATTGAATTGAGCAAGGAATATCATTTATATAGACAAAACTACTGCGGATGCGTCTACTCCTTCAATGAAGCACAGCAGCGCGAAGCAGCAAAAAATAAAGAAAACTGATAATGATTTGTTTGGAGGGTGAACAATGACGGCTGACAGTCCTGTTTTGGTTTTTTTACTGTTCGGTATCGGATTATTATGTATCATCAAGGGCGGCGACTGGTTCGTCGACGCGGCGTCGTGGATCGCGGAGGTCTCCGGCATCCCGCACTTTATCGTCGGCGCGACGGTCGTTTCGCTTGCGACGACTTTGCCTGAGATTTTAGTCTCCGTGATGGCAGCGGCGTCGGGCTCGGTCGAGATGGCGACCGGTAATGCGATCGGCTCGGTCACGGCTAACACGGGTATGATACTCGGCATTTCCATTGTCGCGATGCCTGTGGTGATCGATCGGCGCAAATATCTGCCGAAATCGATCATCTTTATCGGCTCGATCGTCCTGCTGTGGGCGCTTTCGCTCAGCGGAGAGATCAGCATGGTCAGCGCGTTTATCATGATTGCAGTGTTTTTCCTGTTTATCTTCGAGAATGTCAGCGAAGCGAAAAAGGAAATGGGCGCCCCTGACGTCAAAAAAGCGGCTACCGACAAAAAGACGGTTATCAAGAATATCGCGCTGTTTATCATCGGTGCGGCGGGCATCGTGATCGGATCACGCCTTTTGGTGGATAACGGCACGGTGATCGCGACCGATATCCTCGGCATCCCCGAGCGCGTGGTATCTCTGACGATGGTTGCGATCGGAACCTCTCTGCCGGAGTTGGTCACGACCATCACCGCCATCGCCAAGAAACAGTCTGCGCTGTCGGTCGGCAACATCGTCGGCGCCAACATCATCGACATGGTGCTGATCCTCCCGCTTTGTTCCTTTGTTATGGGCGGATCGCTGCCGGTGGCATGGTCGACGCTGTGGGTCGATCTGCCGGTCTCCTTTGCGGTCGCGGTCATCTGTCTGGTGCCCGCGCTGATCAAGGGCAAGCTCATGCGGTGGCAGGGTATCGCAGCTTTGACGGTCTACGCCGGATATGTAGTATATCTCGTGGTCGGATAACAGATAACGTTGCAGACAAGGCTCTCTTTCCGAAGGGAGCCTGTTCTTTTTTAGGGGTTGTCAAACCGCGCTTTTTAGTATAAAATAAGAAACGCAATAAGAAACGCAGAAAGATATATGAAAAAGTAAGGTGTTCTTTTTGGGCAGACCGGACGGAAGAAAACTGAAGAATCTGGATTACGAATATCCCGTAGCGGCGCATATCATGGCGAAGCGTTCCGACGCGATGAATATGACGACGCTCGATATCCCGCTCGAACCGATCCATCATTATCTGAATCAAAAGCGTAAGGAAGGGATCCGTTACAGCCATCTGACGGTGATCCTCGCCGCAGTCATCCGCACGATCTCCCAGTATCCCGCGCTGAACCGTTTTGTGGTCAATAAGCGCATCTACGCCCGCAACGAGCTGGCGATCGGGATGGTCGTGCTCAAGGGCGGCAGGATCGACGAGGCGGGAACGGCGGACAAGATGAAATTCAAGCCGGAAAGCACCATCGCGGACGTCGATAAGATCATCAACGATTATGTGGAAAAGAACCGCAGCGAAGACGACGTCAACGGTACCGACCGCGTGGCGAAGCGGCTGGTCAGCACGCCGGGACTGCTCAGAGTGGGCGTCAGCTTTATGAAATGGCTGGATAAGCATAATTGGATGCCTAAGTCGGTCGTCGAGATCAGCCCGTTCCACTGCACGATGATGTTCACGAATCTCGCGAGCATCAAAACCGATTATGTGTTCCACCACGCGTATGATTTCGGCACCGTATCGCTGACGCTGGCGGTCGGCAAGCCGCGGTATGTTCCCATGATGCATAAGGGCGAGGTCGTCATGGAGCGCTGTATGCCGATGGGACTTGTCATGGACGAGCGTATTGCCTCCGGCGCGTATTTTGCGCTGGCGTTCCGAGAGTTTCGCAAGTATCTGGAAAATCCCGCGCTGTTGGAGACGCCTCCCGAACAGATTCCGGTCGACGAGGGATAGATCCGACTGTCATTTGAAAATACATTTTAACAAGCTTCGGGCGGCAGGATGCCGCCCTTTCTTTATCGGCGCGGATCATCTGCGGCAATATAGGAAAAGTTTTGCAATTTGTACAAATAATTTGTGAAATACACCTTGATTTATTGACGCGTTTATAGTAAAATAACAATGATGTAACTATATTTACATTTAATTGAAATATTTAGGAGGAATTATTATGTCAGTTAAAGTTGCAATCAATGGCTTTGGTCGTATCGGTCGTCTGGCGTTCCGTCAGATGTTCGGCGCCGAGGGTTATGAGGTTGTTGCGATCAACGATCTTACCAACCCCGATATGCTCGCGAACCTGCTGAAGTATGACACTGCTCAGAAGGGCTACTGCGGCGTTATCGGCGAGAACCTGCACACTGTTGAGGCGGGCGAGAACTCCATTATCGTTGACGGTAAGGAGATCACCATCTATGCTGAGGCAGACGCTTCCAAGCTCCCCTGGGGCGAGATCGGCGTAGACGTAGTTCTCGAGTGCACCGGCTTCTATTGCTCTAAGGAGAAGTCCATGGCTCACATCAATGCAGGCGCGAAGAAGGTCGTTATCTCTGCTCCTGCCGGCAAGGATCTTAAGACCATCGTATTCAGCGTTAACGAGGATACCCTCACCGCTGACGATCAGATCATCTCTGCCGCTTCCTGCACCACCAACTGCCTGGCTCCGATGGCGAACACCCTCAACAAGTACGCTCCGATCCAGACCGGTATCATGTGCACCGTTCACGCCTACACCGGCGACCAGATGATTCTGGACGGCCCGCACAGAAAGGGCGATAAGAGAAGAGCCCGCGCAGGCGCTTGCAACATCGTTCCCAACTCTACCGGCGCTGCAAAAGCCATTGGTTTGGTTATCCCCGAGCTGAACGGCAAGCTCATCGGCGCTGCTCAGCGTGTTCCGGTTTGCACCGGCTCCACCACCATCCTCACCGCTGTTGTCAAGGGTGACGACGTAACCGTAGAGGGCATCAATGCCGCTATGAAGGCTGCTGCCTCCGAGAGCTTCGGTTACAATGAGGATCCGATCGTTTCTTCCGACGTTATCGGTATGCGCTTCGGTTCTCTGTTCGACGCGACCCAGACAATGGTATCGCCGATCGGCGACGGCCTCTATGAGGTTCAGGTAGTTTCTTGGTATGACAACGAGAACTCCTACACCTCTCAGATGGTCAGAACAATCAAGTACTTCGCCGAGCTGTAATCAAACGCTGATTATGCCCGGTTACCGAGGATAAGGACAAGCCCCGATTGAGAATCCGGCTTTCGGGAGGCGTACGCATCCGAGGTTAAACAAGCAGAACGCGGCTGTGCTTAGGCACAGCCGTTTTTGCGTTTTTGCAGTTTTATCTGTTTTATTGAAACCAAACGGCTTTTTCATGTGTGTATATAGTGAAGGGGGGAGGAGCATGGCACAGCATTTATACAGCGGGCTCAGCTATGAGCAGGTTGTGCAGAAATATGCCGACGCTGTGCTCGCTGTCTGTATGATGCATCTCGGCAGCCCCCATGACGCTGACGATTGCTTCCAAAACACCTTCCTTAAGCTGTATACCGATCCTCCCGAATTCAGAGAAGAAGAGCATATCAAGGCGTGGCTCCTGCGTGTGGCGATCAACGAGTGCAAGAACTTTATCCGCGACAACCGCCGCAACGTCCCTCTTGACAGCGCCCGGGATGCGGCGGCTTTCCACAGCGACGATCAGCGCGATATCTCATGGGCGCTCATGCGGCTGGAGCCCGACTACAGAGAAGTGCTGTATCTCTATTACGTCGAGAGGTATAAGGTACGGGAGATCGGGGAGATCCTCGATAAAAATCCCAACACGGTAAAGACCATGCTCAGCCGCGGTCGAAAGCGGCTCAAAAAAATCTACGGAGGCGACGATCAATGAACAAAGTGAATTTCAACGCGTTTAAGAATATCCATGCCTCTGAGGAGCAGATCGCAAAGGCGCTCGCGATCCCCGACAGCGTAAAAAATGCGCCTGTCGCCGTACCGTGGTACCGTCGATCGAGGATGATCGGCGCGGCGGCGAGCGTGGTATTGGTAATGGTTGTAGGAATCACCGCATATTTCCTTTTTGGAAATAAAACACCTCCTGTTAAACCTGCCGACCCGACTTATACGGCGTCTCAGCCGGCAATGTCCTCGCCGAGCGATGTACCGGATCCTACAAAAGCGGCGACGTTGCCGAGCGAAAAGCCCGCGACGGAACCGACCGTACGCCGCAAGCCGACACAGGCTCACGCGAACGCGACAGAGGTCGTCCGACCCGATGTGGCGCAGGGTGGCGTTCCGATCATATATGTGATCGAGCCCGGCGACGATCCGACGCAAGCCGATCAGCCGCAGACAGAGAACATCAGCGAGCCGAAGATCGTTCACGACCCGACCTTGCCTGCTCAACGTCCGACGGAGCTGCCCTCTGCCGTTACGCCGACAAAATCGCCGATTATATCGCAGACCGAACAGCCCGCCTCTCCGACTGCGGAGCCGATCATCCCGCAGACAGACCCCATAGAGCCCATAGAGGTGGAGCCGACGACCGGTCGTCCGAGGAGCGATCTCGCTTCTGTCGGGCTGATGATCCCGATCGGCAGTTACAGCGGCAGCGACGAAATCTTTTGTCGGCTGAGCGACAGCTCCGGGCGCGAGATCGGCAGCAAAGATCTCTTTGACGAGAGCCATCGGGTGTATTTCACTACCGGCTCGGGATATCTGCTGCTCAGCTATCCGCTGAGCGTCGTCGATGAACCGCTCCCACCCGGCAACTACACCATGATTTTTTACGACGCGGATGGCAACGATTTTTATATCAGCACGGTGTATTTGTCAAAGGGCTCCCGTTGACAACGCGCGTCGACTTTCGATATAATAAAACCAAACATCAATATATAAGGAGGAGATCATATGAAAAAGACCATATCTATCTTGATCGCTTTCGTGATGCTTGTTCTGTGTGTGACGCCGACGGCTTTTGCGGCTGACACAGACAAAATCGCACCCGAAGTCCGCGCACTGATCGCAGAGAATCCCGACGGCGGCATGGTGGTGGAGATCTTCCATCACAACGCGGATTATCCCACCGAGGGCGTATCCGAGCAGGAGGCGATCCGGAACAATCTGAAAGCGCATCGTGAGCTGCTCGCTCAGATCGAGGCGATCACCTATATGGAGGCTGACGGCTTCGGTATCGGTCGGTTTTACATCGGCTTGCCATATGAATCTATCGAAAAGGTCGCCGCGCTTGATAACGTGGACTACATCGACCTGCCGCATGACGAGGGTTCAACGCTTTCCGCGCAGGAGAAGCTCGATGAAAGAACCAAAACCGCTATCGAAAAGCTCAGCCCCGATACCAAAGTAAGTCTGAACCTGTGGTTCGCCTATAATGAGCATGCCTATATTGGCATGGCGGAGCCGGGCGACGACTGTACGATTGATGAAGCACAAGAATACCTGAGCGTCATGCGCGCCGCAAAAAGGAACTATATCACCGCTAAGAATGAAGCATATGTACAGATTATCAAAGAAAACACCGACGCCGAGTTCGGTTATATTTCGAGATATACCCCGATGGCATCGCTGAACACAACGCTCGGTGAGGTGGAAAAGGTCGCCACTCTCAAAGAGGTGGCAACGGTTTATTTCAACTCAGTCATTCTCAGACCCTCCGAGGATCCTGACAGCTTGTCGGATAAGTTTGCGGTATGGATGTACGAGACGAAAGGCTTTGTTGCAAACGATCCGGAACTCGAAGAATCGGGCTTACTGGATTTGGCAAGCGCTTATACGGACTACCGCGAGGTCTGTGAGGGAGACGGCTGGGCGTTGGTTTACGCGGAAAACTGCATTCGTGAACCATGGGATTACGTCGAGCATATCGCGCTGGGTAACCGTGTTCTCTCTTGGTATGCGCCCGGCGCTGCAGTCTACCCCTACGGTTACTTTGTCTATAACGCAAAAGAAGATACCTTCCATCCGATCGAGCGGTTTGTCTATCCCGTTTGGGGACAAAAAGAGGAAGACGGAAAATACGTCAAATATATCCTCGAACCCGTGATCTCGCTTGATGATTATCCCGGGTTCCTCGACGCGCTCGACGCCTGCAACGTCGGCGCGGTGCGCGGCGACGCCGACAGCGACGGAAATCGAACGGTCATCGACGCGACCGTGATCCAGCGCTTTGGAGCGGAAATCATCGCCGAAACCGGTCTTGATATCGAGGCGGCTGACGCCGACGGCGACGGCGAGACAACCATCCTTGACGCGACGCGCATCCAGCGCACGATCGCCGATATCTGTGATATCAGCGGAGAACTGA
>CACZAW010000036.1 GCA_902779225.1 uncultured Ruminococcus sp.
CCCTCGTTGCCGTCCGCTTTCGCGAGGTCGTAGATGAAATAGCGCAGGAAATCGCTCTGCATACCGGTGTTGCCGTCAGAGCCGGTCTCCTCCTTATCGGTCAGATAGGTGACGCAGGTGCATTCGGGAACTTTGGTATCGATCGCCGCCATCACGGACGGATAGGCGCAGCATTTGTCGTCGTGGCCGTAGCCGCCGATCATCGAGCGGTCAAAGCCGATGTCGCGGGTCTTATACGCGGGGCAGAAATTCAGCTCTGCGGAAAGGAAATCGTTCTCGGTGATACCGTAACGGTCGTTGAGCAGCTTCATCACATTCAGCGCGATCAGATCCTTTTCGTCGCTGTCGTCCAGCGGATAAGAGCCGATCAGGATGTTGAGATCCTCGCCGGTAAAGGCTTTGGACATGGTTTTTGTCGCCATCTCTTTATCGAGGTGGGGCAGCAGATCGGTGATCAGGAAGCACTCTTCGTCGTCGTTCTCACCGATGCGGATATCGACGGTCGTACCGTCCAGCTTGACCACTCTGCCGTGCAGCTCGAGCGGGATGGTCGTCCACTGATACTTTTTTATGCCGCCGTAATAGTGCGATTTGAACAGCGCCAGCCCGCCGTCCTGATAGAGCGGGTTCGGCTTCAAATCGATGCGCGGAGAATCGATATGCGCGATCGCAAGGCGCACGCCGTTATCGGTGCCGTTCTTACCGATGACCGCAAGACCGATCGCCTTCTCACGGTTGATGATATAAATGCGGTCGCCGGGATTGTATTTTTTGTCGGGTTCAAACGCGACAAAGCCGTTGTCCTCGGCAAGGCGCTTGACATAAGCGACCGCCTCGCGCTCGGTGCGGGACGCGTCGAGGAATTTTTTATAGCCTGCGGCAAAGTCATCCGCCTCTTTGATGATTTCGGCGCTGTAGGACGCGGCGCCCTTTCTCTCTTTCATCATCAGCTTCTCGCGAAGCTCTTTTGCATTACTCATAATATACCTCCGGAATTTATTTCAATAGTATTATATATCAAACCTTGTGATTTATCAAACAGGCAAACAGCCATGTGCGCCGTTTCACCCGTAGATTTTGCGATACATTTCCTGCGCCTTCATGACTTTTTCGACATATTTGTCCGTCTCTGCATACGGGATCGCGGATAGGGTTTTTCCGTTCTCGGAACAGGACGGATCCTCCAGCCATCTGTCAACATTGGATGTGCCGGCGTTATAGGCGGCAACCGCCGTGGCGGTATCACCGTACAATTCTGTCAGATACGCCAGATAATAGGTTCCGTAGCGAATGTTGATCGCAGGATTCTTGAGATCCTCCGCCGTGTACTTCACCTCGTCGTCCAGCCTCTCCTGCAGCCATGTAAAGGTATCGGGCATGAGCTGCATCAAGCCGATCGCTCCCGCACCGCTCACCGCGTCCTCATCGAATTTGCTTTCGGTTTTGATCACGGCATAGATCAGGTTTTCGTCAACTTTGAATTCCTCAGACGACGCCGCGACCTCAGCGGTATAATGCCGTTGATAGAATAAGCTGAGGAACTGATTCTTCGGACCGCTGAACACATCAGTCGCAAAAATGAGGATACAGAAAACGGCAACAGCCGTGATTATCAGTCCGATGGCAAAGCCAAGGCAGCCGTGGCCCTTTTTCTTCTTTCGATTACGTTGCTCCATCGGTCAACCTCCCGTATATCCCGCGCACTTGCTCACGCAGCTCTCCTACCGTTCCGTTATTATCTATAATACAATCGGAATGGGCGATAAAGAACTGCTCGTCATATTGCGCGGACATTCGCAGCTCGACCTCCTCGCGCCTGAGATTGTCGCGCCTGACCAGTCGCTCCAGGCGTTTTTCACGGTCGGAGAGCACGGAAATGATCTTCTCACAGAATACGTCCGCCTTTGCCTCAAATAACTGCGGCGCGTCAAAAACCACGAGCTCTCCCTCACATTCCGCCGCCATTTCAAGCATGATCTCGATGATGCGGGGGTGCGTGATATCATTGAGCCGCTGCAGATTTTTCCTGCTGCCGAAGGCGATCCGCGCGACACGGGCGCGGTTGAGACTGCGGTCGGGATTCAGCACATCGCCGAATGCGGCGCACAGCGCAGCCTTTATATCTGGCTCCTCCACCGCTTTTCTCGCGGCGACATCCGCGCTGACGACGCCTGCTCCCAGCTCGCGAAGTATTGCGGCGACCTCGCTCTTACCCGCGCCGGTCTGACCGCTCAGACCGATGATACGCTTGTCGGGAATCGTGATCACCCGAAAAGCTGCGGCGCGGATCAGCCGGTTATACAGCGCCATCCCGACGCCCTCTGCGATCGGGCAGTGGGCATAAACAGTATTGACGCCGTCGATCTCATCCACGGCGCGCAGCGCGTCAAACAACGCCTGCGCCTGTTCTTTCAGATCTGCCTCTGCGCCGAGCGATACGGTCGGCGCGGCAATACTTTTCACATCCTCGTCATAGCACAGCGCGGCGCAGTCGCCGTCGCGCCGATAGCATCGATTGACAAAGCCGATGTATTTTTCATCGGTCGAACGCACAAGGATCACCTGTGCTTTCGGCGCATAATGCTTATACTTCATGCCGGGAGACGATACCTTTTCGTCCTTTTTCAATTGATTGAGGACAGCCTTGTCGACTTCAACTTTGCCGATCACCGCCTCGATCTCTTCGCAGGTCACGATACCGGGACGAAGGATCTTCGGAATGTCGGACACAACGGTGATGACCGTGCTCTCGACCCCGACGTCACAGGCGCCGCCGTCGATAACGGCTTCTATTTTCCCGTCCATATCGTCGATCACATGCTGTGCCGTCGTAGGGCTCGGCTTGCCCGAGGTGTTTGCAGACGGCGCGGCAAGCGGCAGCCCGCTCTCGCGAATCAGCGCCCGCGCCGCAGGATGCGACGGAAGGCGGATCGCCACGGTGTCAAGGCCGGCGCTGACCTCATCCGGGATCACAGCGCCCTTTTTCATGATGATCGTCAGCGGGCCGGGCCAGAAAGCCGCTGCCAAAAGACGGGCTTTTTCGGGAAATGCGGCGACCAAAGAAAGCCGATCGATATCCGCAACATCCGCAATATGCACGATCAGCGGGTTATCCATCGGTCTGCCCTTTGCCGCAAAGATACGCTGCACCGCGTCGCCGTTCAGGGCGTTCGCCGCCAGACCGTAGACCGTCTCGGTAGGCATAGCGACCAGACCGCCGTCCTTGATGACGGCAGCGGCGGTGCTGATATCCTGTTGGTTGTCAGTTAATTGAAGTGTTTTCATTTCAATCGATCAGAAATCAGTAATGAGGAACGAGGAATAAACAGCGGATCGCGTCCGCAACTGATTCCTGCTTTTCATTCATAAACCTCAATTCCTAATTCCTAACTCCTAATTCCTAATTATTCATACTTTCTTTCAATTGTTCGGCGCGCTGTGCGGTCACTAGGGCGTCGATCACCTCGTCGAGGTTGCCGTTCATGATCTCGTCCAGCTTATAGAGCGTCAGCCCGATACGGTGATCGGTCAGGCGGCTCTGCGGGAAGTTGTAGGTGCGGATCTTTTCGCTGCGGTCACCGGAACCGACCTGTGACCGGCGGTCGGAGGCGATCGCCTCGTTCTGCTTATCCTGCTCCATTTTCAACAGGCGGGATTTGAGCACCTTCATCGCCTTATCCTTGTTTTTATACTGGGAGCGCTCGTCCTGACACTCGACCACCATGCCGGTGGGCTTGTGCGTGATACGGATCGCAGAGGACGTCTTATTGATATGCTGTCCGCCCGCGCCGGAGGAGCGGAAGGTGTCGATCTCCAAGTCGTTCGGATTGATGTCAACCTCAACGTCGTCGGCTTCCGGAAGAACGGCGACCGTCGCCGCAGAGGTATGGATACGGCCGGAGCTTTCTGTCTGGGGCACGCGCTGCACACGGTGGGTGCCGCTTTCAAACTTAAAGCGGCTGTAGGCGCCCTGTCCGCTGACGATAAAGCTGACTTCCTTATAGCCGCCCAGACCCGTTTCATTCAGGCTGACGACCTCGATCTTATAGCCTTTGCGCTCGGCATACATACTGTACATCCGGAACAGATCATACGCAAAGAGAGAGCTTTCCTCTCCCCCGGTACCGCCGCGGATCTCGACGATGACGTTGCGGTCGTCGTTAGGATCCTTCGGCAGCAGCAGGATCTTCAGCTCCTCTTCCAGCTCGGGGATGCGCCGCTTCGCCTCGTCCAGCTCGATTGAAGCCAGCTCGCGCAGTTCGTCATCACTGTCGCTGTCGTCAAGAATGGCTAGCGAATCGGTCACGGTCTGCTGCGCCTCTTTGTAGGCACGGTAGGTTTTGACGACCGGCTCGATGGAAGAATACTCCTTCATCACCTTTTGATACTGTTCGGGATCGGAGACGACGTCCGGCTCATACATCCGCTTTTCCAGCTCGTTATATCGTTTATCAAAAATATCTAATCGTTTAAACATAAGATTATCCTTTATATGAATGGTCAGGGGAGAGTTCCGTCCTCACCTGCTCTCCAATTCTTCATTCGTCAGGCGAACGCCGTCACGGGTCACGGATCTGATGCTTTTTTCGACCTTTTTCCGGGGCAGCATCACCTCGCGGGAACAGCGCGTACATCGGATCTTGAAGTCCATCCCGACCCGCAATATTTCAAATTGATTGCATCCGCAGGGATGCGGCTTTTTCATCTCTGCTACATCGCCGACTTTGATATCCATAGGATCACCCTTCGAGGCAGAAGTTTTCATTCAATGCCTATACGGATTTATATTACCATATATCGGCAAAAAAAGCAAATCAACATCCAAGCAGGATTTACGAATCATTAACACCCGATATCTTGACTATTTCGCCGAAATCCTGTATGATATAGGATGGTAAAAAATAAGATTCTTTGTAATACTTTTACTAAAGGAAATCATTATGGAAGATAAGCATTTAAAACTAAAGCATCGTATTGCCTTCGGCACCGCGATGGGCGGCTTCTTCTGCATCACCCTGCTGGTATTTGCGCCGCTGATGCTGTATGTCAAGGGCAACGACGATATGTGGTTCAGCTTTCGCACATTGCTTTTCCCGGTCGCCTTGGTCGGCGGGATCGCGTTTATTGTTCTTTCGGCGATCCTGTCGTTTGTTCCGAAAACGATCCATAAGCTCTTGTGCTGCCTGACGTTCGGACTGGCGCTTGGATTCTATCTGCAATGCACCTTCTTCAACATCAGCTACGGCTCAGGCGTGCTGGACGGCTCGCAGATCATCTGGAGCGACTACACCACCTACGGCGCGATCGACTCGGCGGTCTGGGCGGGATGCATCGCACTGCCGTTTGCTTTGTTTATGGTATTCAAGCACGCTTGGCGCCATGCGCTGATGATCGCCGCCGGTTGCATCGTCCTGCTGCAGGTCGGCAACCTCGCCATCAACGTATACCAAAACCAAAGCACGCTGAACAAGCTCAGCCACGAGGTCACTCAGGCGGGGATCTATGACGCTGCGGACGAAGAGAACACCATGGTGTTTGTCCTCAGCTCAATGGATAACAGCTATTATAAAGCCTACAAAAAAGCGCACCCCGAGGTAGCCAAAGAGCTGACGGGGTTCACCCAGTATGACAACACCCTCGCAACCGGTGCAGGAACTATGGTCTCGCTGCCCGCTCTGATGACCGGAGAGGTCTATAAAAAGGACACCAAATACACCGATTATATCCGCGATATCTGGAGCGGCGACACCCTCTATGATCTCTTGCAGGAAAACGCCGTCGACGTTCGCATCTTCTGCGACGATATGTACTTCGGCAACGGCGCGGTGCGCAGGGTCGACAACGTCGTCGACCGCGTTCAGGACAAGGACAGCTATTTTGTCGTCGGCAGCACCGTATACCGCTATACGATGTATAACTGTATGCCGCATTATCTCAAGCGCTTTTTCTGGATGAACATCAAGGATTATTCGTCCTATAAGAGTAACACCACCTTCACCCCGTTCAACGACGACGTCCTGTATGACAACTTCAAGAAGAACGGCGGCTTCAGCCTCGCCGAAAAATATCATAAATCGCTGAGGATCTATCAGCTTCAGGGAGCGAGAGAGCCCTATCGCCTGGATCGCCACGGCGAAAAGGTCAGCGACGGAACCTCGATGATGGAGCAGACAGAGGGCGAATTCAAAATCATCCTCGATATGATCCGCGATCTGAAGCAGCGCGGGCTGTATGACAAAACGCGCATCGTCATCACCGCCGACAACGGCGAAGAGGATCAGGGTCAGAACCCGATGCTGCTGTATAAGGATAAAGGCGAAAGCAAGGGATATGCCATTTCGGAGGCGCCGATCTCGATGTTTGATCTGCCCGCGACCCTTGCCTCGACCGTCGCCAAGGATTACGCCGACTACGGCACCGGCAAGACCTTTAAGGACGCGGAGAAGATGAAACCCAACCGCGAGCGCCTCTTCTACCGCAACGCAGGCAGCAACGCCGCCTCCCGCATCGAGGAATACCGCTGTACCGGCGACGCCGCCGACGTGAAGAATCTGGAAAAGATCAGCGAATACCGCATCAACGGCGGCAACGTAGAGAGCTATACACTGGGTGAGGAGCTGACGTTCACCACCGACGAGACCGCCGCCATCTACTGCAGCGAGGGCTTCGGTCATACCAACGGCTGGCGTACGATCATCCACGGCAGCCGCGCGGTGATGGAGATCCCGATCGATAAGATCCCCGAAAATGTATCGGATCTGCACGCGTATTTCAACGTGCTGACGATCTATGAAAAAACGCCGATTGTCATCTATTCTAACGATGAAGAGATCTATCGCGGAGAGCTCAACTCCGTCGTCCGTCAGAACGGTCTGAATTTCCTGATCCCCATCGATACGCTTGACAGGAAAGTTCTCAGGCTGGAGTTCGACTTCCCCGAGATCAAGGATGACAGCACCAACATCATGGCGCTGACCTCATTCAAAATCTACAATCAGTAACATAAAAACGTATCAACGCCCCGCCGAAACAGCGGGGCGTTTTCAAAGCTCAAAAAACGGCTGCGTCCTGTATGAACGCAGCCGTTTGAATTTTTCGGATCAAAGATCACGGAACGTGAACGATTTGATGATATCCTCTTTGGAATCATTCAGCTCGGTATATTCCTTATGCTGTTTTTCAAATTCAGCGGAACCGGGCTTGGACTTCGGCGCGAACTGCACATCGGTGGGATAGATCGCATAGATCTGCGTGTCGCCGTTATTGAAGATATCCTCGGCATGCGGGAATTGTGTGACGTCTACGATCTTGGACGCATCCTCCACCAGCACGATGGTGAAAACGTGTCCGGCGCCCTGCTCATAGGCGTCCCGATAGACAAAGCGCACGCATTCGTTGCCGTTGGCGTCCTTATCCTCGATGATCCTGCCGGTCTCCTTCCAGATAACGGGAACCGTGAGCTGATAAACGCCCGCGGGATCGGTATAGATGAATTCGGTGTCGGATGTAAGCGGTCTTTCGGTGATCGATGCGGCGGGCGCCTCGGTGGGCTCCTCCGTCGGTTCCTCGGTCGGCTCCTCAGTGGGTTCCTCCGTCGGCTCTTCGGTCACGAGCTCCGTTTGCTTTTCCGTCGCTTTTTCTTTAGAAGATGAATCCTTCTTTTCGCTGCACGCGGTAAAAACCGTCAGCGCAAAGAGCGCGGCGATCAGTAATGCAAGAATCCTTTTCATCCTATCTCCTCCGTTGAAAGAATCAGTAGCCCTGCGGGTTATTCTTCTGCCAGTTCCATGAATCGCGGCACATATCCTCGAGATCGTATTTTGCCGTCCAGTTCAGCCCTGTCGCCGCCTTGGAGGCGTCGGCATAGCATTCGGCGATATCGCCGGGACGGCGCGGCTTGATATCATAGGGGATCTCAAGACCGTTGACGCGGGAGAAGGTCTTGACGATATCCAGCACGCTGTAGCCGTTGCCGGTACCGAGATTGAAGATCTCCGTTCCCTTATGAGCGGCGGCAAATTCGATCGCCTTGACATGACCCTGTGCAAGGTCAACGACATGGATATAATCGCGCACGCCGGTGCCGTCAGGGGTGGGATAGTCGTCACCGAACACGCCGAGTCGAGGCAGCTTTCCGACAGCGACCTGCGTGATATAAGGCATCAGGTTATTGGGAATACCGTTGGGATTCTCACCGATCATACCGCTCTTATGGGCGCCGATCGGGTTAAAATACCGCAGCAAAACCACGCTGAGATCGGGATCCGCAGCCGCAGCGTCGGTCAGGATCTGCTCGTTCATATATTTTGTCCAGCCATAAGGGTTGGTGCAGAAGGTCGGCATTCCCTCCTTGAGCGGAACCTCTTCGGGGATACCGTATACGGTCGCGGAACTGCTGAATACAAAGTTGTGTACGCCGTGATCCTTCATCACCTCTAACAGCGTCAGGGTGGTGTCGATATTGTTGCGGTAGTAGCGCACGGGGATCGCGCAGCTCTCGCCGACCGCCTTCAGCCCCGCAAAGTGCACGACGGCGTCAAAATCCTCTTTGGCGAACATCGCGTCGACCGCCGCGTTATCGGCGACGTCTAACTCATACAGCATCGGACGGACGCCGGTGATCGCTTCGATGCGGTCGATCACCTTGGGCGAGCTGTTATCGAAATTGTCGGCAATCACTACGTCATGTCCGGCTTCGATCATTTCCACGGCGGTGTGGCTGCCGATATATCCGGCGCCGCCGGTCAATAAAACTTTCATCTTTTTTCCTCCTGAATAACGAGCGCTGTTCCGACTGAACCAGTCGGTTAATTGACATTATGGCGGAAGGTATCAACCATTTCTTCCAGCATCGCCACCGTTTTATCATTATCATTATGCTCGGCGGCCTTCTGGAGCTCTTCGAGCTGGTCGGTGAGCTTTTGGGGATCGATCGCGATCTGGTTGCCGATAAATATCTTTTTATTCTCGGTACTCTGCAAGCCCTCCTCGTCCATCAGCAGCTCTTCAAACAGCTTTTCGCCGGGGCGAAGACCGGTAAACTTGATCTCGACGTCGCGGTAAGGCACCTTGCCGTACATACGGATCAGGTTTTCGGCGAGCGTTGTGATCTTGACGGGATCTCCCATATCCAGAACGAATATCTCGCCGCCGCGTGCGATCGCCGCCGCTTCCAGTACCAGCGATACCGCCTCCGGGATCGTCATAAAATAGCGGATGATATCGGGATGGGTAACGGTAACCGGCTTTCCTGCCTCGATCTGACGGCGGAACAGCGGAATAACAGAACCGTTGGAGCCGAGAACATTGCCGAAACGCGTGGTAACGAACTCGGTATTGCTTTCCCGCTGGCTCATATACTGTACGATCATCTCACAACAGCGCTTAGTCGCGCCCATGACGTTAGTGGGATTGACCGCCTTATCCGTCGAAATCATGACAAATTTTTCCGTGTTGTATTTTTCGGCAAGCGTCACCATATTCCATGTGCCGAAGACATTGTTCTTCACCGCTTCCGCGGGAGAGGTCTCCATCAAAGGAACGTGCTTGTGCGCCGCAGCATGGAACACAACCTGAGGCTGATACTCTTTAAAGATCTGCTCCATTTTTTCACGGTCGCGCACGGATGCGATCAATGTGACCAGATTTAGATTGTTTTCATATTCGATATACAGCTCCTGCTGGATATCATATGCATTGTTTTCATAGATGTCGACGATAATGACTTGTTTCGGGTGATAACGCGCGATCTGTCGCACCAGCTCGGAGCCGATGGAACCGCCGCCGCCGGTAACAAGACATACTTTGTCGCCGATAAATTCGCGGATCTTGGTTTTGTCAAATCGGATGGGCTCGCGTCCGAGCAGATCTTCGATCTTGATATCCTTGACCTGGCTCATGATCTCGGGCTTTTCATCGTCGAGGAAAAGCTGGCTCAGATACGGAACGGTTTTGATGCGGCAGCCGGACTGTGAGCAGAAATTCATGATCCGCTTGCGCTCGCTCTCATCGCAGGATGGGATTGCAAACAGAATCAGCTGAATACGATACTGCTTACAGATCACGGGGATATCCTTTGTCATTCCGACAACATCCAGCCCCATTAACTTGGTATTGAACTTGGAGACGTCATCATCGACAAGGCATACCGGCATGATCGAATTAGAGGGATTATTCGGATCGGAGGAGCCGTTTTTGATCTCTCTGAGGATCATCTGCGCCGCCCTGCCCGCGCCCACGATCAGGGTACGCTCGCGGTTTTCTTCCGCACCGGAGGCGGCCAATTCGATAAAGGTGTGTTTGAAAACCAGTCGAAAGATTAAAACTGCCGCTGTCGTGAGAACAAGATTGACTAAGAAATACGTCAAGGTTTCCTCATGATTGGAAATCAGACTGAACAGCGCGCCGAGCGACAGACCCATCACCGTTCCTGCGCCGACGATGACAAAGTCTTTCTTGTTCATCTCGCGCCAGACGATATTGTAGCTGCCCAGAATAAACAGCATAAAGAAGCAGAACAGAGCGTTCATCGCCATGATAAAGAATACGCGCGAGGTTACCACGCTGACTATTCTGTGCCCGTCATATACCAATATTTCAAACAGCGATAAGAGCGCGTTGCTGACGATCGAGGTCAAAGCGACGATTAAGGCGTCCGCAATCATCAACAAAACTTTACGATAATTGAGTCTTTTCATTTCCATACCCTTTTCCGATGCATTCCGCGCCGATCGCGCAGACTGTCAATCACATAACTATACATGATATATTATAGTATATTCGCCGCTTTCTGTCAAACCTTTTTCTTTCCGCATATCGGAACGCCGAACGCCATATATATGGAATGACAAAATCCATTTTCCGGAGGTCATCATGAAAGGCAATGTGGAAGAACGCGCCGTAAAGCTGGGCGAATACATCATCGAAAAGAAAACAACCGTACGTGACAGCGCAAAGGTATTCGGCATCAGCAAATCAACGGTACATAAGGATCTGACCGCCCGACTGCCGCGGCTCAATCCCGGACTGTATAAGGAGGTTCGCGCTGTTTTGGACGTCAATAAGGAAGAACGCCACTTAAGGGGCGGCGAAGCGACCCGCAGAAAATATCTGGCAAAAAAGTTGTAAAAGATTCTCTTTACATTATCTTCCTCAGGGTGTATAATCATTATGGAATATAAGGATACTGCGTTTTAGGCTTATCCTTTTTCTAAGGAGAAACAGCTATGATGAATATACCCTTCTCACCTCCCGATATCACAGATGAAGAGATTGCCGAGGTTGTAGATACATTACGCTCCGGCTGGATCACTACCGGTCCCAAAACAAAACTGTTTGAAAAGGAGATCGCCGAACTGTGCGGCACAAAAAAGGCTGTATGCCTTTCTTCACAGACCGCCTGTGCCGAAATGACGCTGCGCATCTTAGGTATCGGTCCCGGGGATGAGGTTCTCTGCCCCTCCCTGACCTTTGCCGCATCGGCAAACTGTATCCGCTATACGGGTGCGACTCCGGTCTTTTGCGACAT
>CACZAW010000037.1:0-11525 GCA_902779225.1 uncultured Ruminococcus sp.
ATTGGAAGAGGCCAGACGCCTCGTCGCTGAGGGTGGTCTGTTGCCCGATGCAGAACGTTATGAATTGCAGCAACAGCGTTTGCGCGAGTTGGTTGCTTACGCTCGTGAGCACTCGCCCTATTTTGCCAAATTGTATGCCGGCGTACCTGAAGATTTCAAACTGACCGACCTCCCGCCGACAGAGAAGCCGACCGAAAAACCGACCGACCCGCCGACAGAAAAGCCCACTGAAAAGCCGACTGAAAACCCCACTGATCCTCCGACCGAGGCGCCTACAGCGGCTCCTACCCAGCCTGCGACCGAAAAGCTCCCGGAGGGCTTGTTCATCAAAGCCGACGGCGTTCTGTACCGCGCGACAAAGGGCGAGACCTTTACCTATCGCTACTATTTGAACATCAACGACCGCCTTTGCTCGCTCGACGGCGAATTGTTCTATGACAACAGCGGGCTGAACCTGATTTATCCCCTTAACGAAGACGAGGAAGAGGACGTCGCAATGATCTTCCCGCTCATCAAATCGTCGGTCGTCACCAATGATTTGGTTCCCGGCAGAGTCAAGTACAATTACTCCAATTCAAAAGGCAAGTTATTCGATAAAGACACTTCCCTGCTGATCGAGGCTAGGTTTACCGTTACGGCTTCCGAGGGCGTGTACGAGATCACAAACATTCTTCACGCCGTCGCCGGTCAGAATGAGAAAAAGTATATTTTCGACGGCGAGATCCTCAATCCCGTCCAAAAATCCGACAGTGCGATCCCCGAAAAGGTTCCCTATGATCCCGATGCGCCTGTCGATGCGCGCAAGTACGGCGATGTCGACAACGACGGCAATATCACCGTTGTCGATGCATCCCATATCCAGCGCTATCTTGCTTCGATCGAGCAGTTCGACGCCGACCAGCTCAAATACGGCGACGTAGACGGCGACGGCGATGTGACCGTTGTCGACGCATCCCATATCCAGCGCTGGCTTGCCGGTATCCTGAAAGACAACCCGCTTGTCCGCTTCGGCTACCCGAGAACTTGATCATATATGCATCATCAACAAAAAACGCTTCCGACATTTCAGCCGGAAGCGTTGCTTTTTTGTAGTTGGTTTATTCAAAATTGTCATTGCGAAGCCAATTAGCCGGGGTCCCCGCAACGCCCCGCGTTGTGGGGCAAGGAGAAATGACGAAGCGATACGGGTGCGGTCACGCATGACCGCGCCCAATAAGCGCAGTCCATGACGACGACGTGGCAATCTCAACATTCAAAATTGTCATTGCGAAGCCCTTTAGGGCTGTGGCAATCTCAACCGATTAAAAAGGGGATAATACCCTGCCCCCGCACCGGGGATGTTTATGCCAACCCGAACTTTTCTTCAAATTCTTCAAGATCGTTGCCGCAGCTCACGGGAGCGCCGCAATTCTGTATCGCGCTTTCGATATCCTTCAAGCCGTTGCCGGTAACGATCGAAACGATCGTCGCATCCTTGTCGAGCTTGCCCTCACGGCTGAGCTTGATCAGCCCCGCCGCGGCGGTCACGCCCGCCGGCTCGCCGAAAACGCCTGCGTTTTTCGCCAGATACCGCTGTGCTGCGCGGATCTCGTCGTCGCTGACATTGACGCAGATACCGTCGCTGTCGATGATCGCCTTGATCGCCTTGTCCGCGTTGCGCGGCACGCCTACTGCGATACTGTCCGCATAGGTGTTCTCCTCCTGCGGCGTCCACGGCTCGCCTGTTATCACAGCCGTGTTGATGGGGCAGCAGCCCTCCGCCTGCACGCTGATCAGGCGCGGGATCTTATCCGTCAGCCCCGCCATATACATATCATATAAGCCTTTGTAAACGCCCGCGATGGTACAGCCGTCGCCGACCGATACCGCCACATAGTCGGGCGTCTCGAAATCGAGCTGTTCGAGAATCTCATGCGCGACGGTCTTTTTGCCCTCGCTGAGATACGGATTGATCGCCGCATTGCGGTTATACCAGCCGTATTTGTCGATCGCCTTTTTGCTCAGCTCAAAGGTCTCCTCATAGGTGCCGCGCACGGCGGTCAGATTAGCCCCGAACATCATCAGCTGGGCGATCTTGCCCTTCGGCGCGCGATCGGGGACAAAGATGTAGGTTTTCAGCCCTGCCTTCGCCGCGTTGCCCGCGAGGGAAGAGGCGGCGTTGCCGGTCGAGGAACAGGCGATCGTCCGATATCCCGCCTCCACCGCCTTGGTCACCGCCATCGCCGACGCGCGATCCTTCAGCGACGAGGTCGGATTGATCCCGTCGTCCTTGATATACAGCTTTTTGATCCCGAGGTTGCGGGCGATATTATCCGCCTCATAGATCGGCGACCCGCCGACCCTCAGCCCCTGCGGTACGGTGTCCTCCTCAATGGGCAGCATCGCGCGATATCGCCACATCGTCGGATCCCCGCACTGTGCGAGGCTCTCCTTGCTGATTTTTGTTTTGATGTATTCGTAGTCATAGATCACGTCAAGGATCCCGCCGCACTCACAGGTAGTGATATCCGGCGCCGCGGGATATTCCTTCCCGCATCTGACGCATTTACAGCATTTTACGTTTTTCATTCAGTTTAACTCCTAAAAGATTCTGACCACTGATCACTGACCACTGATCACTCAGAGTATCCCTACCTCTTCGTTGAACGCCTCGATCAGCTCGTCGAGCTGTTCCGCCTGCTTGTGTACCGCATCCCATGTATGCTCGGTGTCATACCACAGGGCGTTCAGCTCTTCGACGTCGCGGCCCTGCTGCTCGACCCATGTGTAGTATTTCAGGTTGTGGATGCGCTTGCGGTCGGTATATCTCAGCTCCATCAGGTTATCGGTCTTGAGTCCGAGCATATGCAGATTGTGATCAAGCTCCGCCGCCTGCTCTGTGTAAGCGCCGTACATCTCGTTGAGCTCGTTGACGCGGCTCTGATACATCACCGCGCTGTCTGTCAGAACGGTGCCGATCACATCATGCTCGGTCAGCTCATAGTATTTCGCCATCTTGATACAGCACAGGATGTTCGCGATGCCGCTGATGCCCAGCCAGCTCAGCTTTTCGACAAAGTCCTTATCCAGACCGAGCGTATTCACCAGATACGCCTTGCCCGCCTCGGTGTTGAACAGCCTGAGCAGTCTCTGGCTGTCCTCGTCGTCGATGGCGATCGCCATATCGGTGTTTTTGACATTGTGGATCCACGGGATATGCTTGTCGCCGATGCCCTCGATGCGGTGACCGCCGAAGCCGTTGTCAAGGATGGTGGGGCACTGCAGCGCCTCGCCGACGCCCAGCTTCAGTCCGGGATACTGCTCTTTGAGGTAGTCGCCGGCGCTCATGGTGCCTGCCGAGCCGGAGGTAAAGCACGCGCCCGCAAAGCGATCGCCCTCCCCCTTGAGCGCTTCATAGGCGTCCGCCAGCGCATAGCCGGTAACGTTGTAATGCCACAGCGGATTGCCCATTTCCTCAAACTGGTTAAAGATCATGACCTCGGGACGCTGTCTGAGCTCCCATGTCTTGTCAAAGATCTCCTTGACATTCGACTCGCAGCCCGGGGTCGCGATGACCTCGCCCGCGATCTGACTGAGCCATTCAAAGCGCTCGCGGCTCATCTCGGCGGGCAGGATGGCGATGCTGTCGCAGGACAGCAGTTTTGAGTTGAAGGCGCCGCCGCGGCAGTAGTTGCCGGTGGACGGCCACACCGCCTTATGACGGGTCGCGTCGAATTGTCCTGTCACCAGACGGGGCGCAAGACATCCGAAGGATGCGCCGACTTTGTGGCATCCGGTGGGGAACCACTTGCCGACCATCGCAAAGATCCGCGCCTTGACGCCGGTCAGCGCGCTCGGCAGCTCGATATAGTTCGGAACGTCTTGGAACAGCCCGCCCGTTTCCTTAGGTTCATTCTTCCATGTGATACGGAACAGGTTGACCGGATCAACGTCCCACAGCCCCGTATGACTGAGCTTTTCCTTGATTTTATCGGGAACCAGCTCCGGATGCTGCATTTGTTTGATGGTAGGGATAATGATGTTGTTCTCCCTTGCCTTTTCGATATTGTGCTGTAAGCCTTCCTTGTTGATAGTCAAATCAATCATCGTTGTTCTCCTCCTGTTTCGTATCAATATAGGAATATAGTGTAAATTTGGATATACCGAAGTATTTGGCGATCCTGTCGCCGGATTTGGTGATCAGCAGCGCGCCCTTGCCGTTGAGCCAGCGCACCGCACGCATTTTGTCGTCCTTGTTCATCAGCGCGACCGGCTTTCCGACCATCTCGGTGGATTTCCACAGCAGCTCGTCCAGCAGCTCGCCGACGTGGGGCGTGATCCTTTCCGGATCGCCGTCCTCAGTGGGCTTGATCAGCTCCGACAGCGCCGCCGAAGCGACCGATAAAGCGGTGATATCGTGGTTGATCGAAAAGATCGCGATCACCCTGCCGCTTTCGTCGCGGATATAGGTGGTAGAGGATTTGAGGATCTTGCCGTCCGAGGTCTTGGTCAAGTAGCCGATCCGATCCTCGGCGGGAGCGTCGCCCCTGAGCTGCTCCAGCACCACGCCCGACGCGCCGTCGCCGACCGTCCGGCCGGTCACTTCGCCGTTTTCGATATAGATGATCGAGTGCTCCGCGGCATTGTCGTCGGTCAGATCATGCACCGCGACCTCACAGCTCTTTCCGTAGTGCGCCGCGATCGTCCGCGCCAGCGAGAACAGCGTATTTTTCAGTTGTTCATTCAGCAAATCATCACCCCTTTTTTATCAGGCTCCCTTGATATAATCCCATTGTAATACATCAAATTCAGATAATCAATCATTTTTTATGAAAACCAAAAATTTTTTCAGAAAAATCGCAAAATCAAATTGACACGCCTATTTAATATAGTATAATGGAAGAGTAAGATGTCAAGCGAAATAGCCGCGTTGCGGCAGCTAAATAGTTTTACGTTGTAAAACAGCTAAATTTTTTGGTAAACCAAAAAGCGAAATTAAATTCGCTAATAGCTTGCGAGACGTGTGTCCCGCAAATTTAGCTCCGGCAGGAATTTAGCGTGCAAGACACGCGTGTCTTGCACATTTCGCTCGCAAACACGCGTGTGAAGCGAATTTAGCTGACTGACGGAGTCAGCCTTAAAGGGGGTTATTATGGATTATTCAGCAATCAAACAGGCAGCCGAAAACTACGAGAAGGATATGACCGCTTTTCTCCGCGAGCTGGTCGCGATCCCGAGCGAGAGCGCCGAGGAGGAGGGCGTCGCCAAGCGTATCGTGCAACAGATGCAAAAGCTCGGCTTTGACGAGGCGTTCACCGATCCGCAGGGCAACGTCCACGGCGTGATGGGTACGGGCGAGAAGATCATCGCCTTCGACGGTCATATCGACACCGTCGGCTTGGGAGAGATGTCCAACTGGACGTTCGACCCCTACGAGGGCTACGAGACCGAGACCGAGATCGGCGGCAGAGGCACCTCCGACCAGACAGGCGGCGTCGTATCCGCCGTCTACGGCGCCAAGATCATGAAGGATCTGGGACTGATCCCCGACGGCTACAAGGTGCTGGTCACCGGCACCGTTCAGGAAGAGGACTGCGACGGTCTGTGCTGGCAGTATATCCACAATGAGATGGATATCACACCGGAGTTCGTCGTCATCACCGAGCCGACCGACAAGGGTATTTATCGCGGTCAGCGCGGACGTATGGAGATCCGCGTCGAGGTCAAGGGCGTTTCCTGCCACGGCTCCGCTCCCGAGCGCGGCGACAACGCGATCTATAAGATGGCTGAGATCGTTCTCGACGTCAAGGCGCTCAACGACCGCCTGCATTACGATCCCTTCCTCGGCAAGGGAACCGTCACCGTCACCCAGCAGTTCTACACCTCCCCGTCGCGCTGCGCGGTAGCGGATTTTGCGGCGATCTCTCTTGACCGCCGCCTGACCGACGGCGAGACATGGCAGAGCGCGCTGGAAGAGGTACGCGAGCTCCCCGCCGTCAAAAAATACGGCGCCGAGGTCAGTATGTATACCTACGAGCGCCCCTCATGGACAGGCCTTGTCTATCCGACCGAGTGCTATTTCCCGACATGGGTCATCCCCGAGGATCACCCCGCGACAAAGGCGATGGTCGCCGCCCACAAGGGTATGTACGGCGAGCCGCGCGTCGATAAATGGACGTTCTCGACCAACGGCGTTTCGATCATGGGTCGCTACGGCATCCCCTGCATCGGCTTCGGCCCCGGCGCCGAGGCGCAGGCGCACGCACCCAACGAAAAGACATGGAAAGAAGACCTCGTCCGCTGCGCGGCAGTCTACGCCGCCGTCCCGATGAACTACGCCAACGGCTCCCTTTCCTAAGGGAGGCTTCAGAAAGGATACATTTATGACCAAGACAAAAGAATACGCCGAGCAGCTGCGCGCCCTCGGCATTGAGAATATGTACGAAAACAATTTCTTCCTGACATGGGACAAGACCGACGACGAGATCGCCGCTGTCTTTGCCGTCGCGGACGCGCTCCGCGATCTCAGGGAGCGCAATATCTCCACTAAGATCTTTGATTCGGGTCTGGGCATCTCCAACTTCCGCGATAATTCCACCCGCACCCGCTTTTCCTTTGCCTCCGCCTGCAACCTCTTAGGACTCGAGGTGCAGGATCTTGACGAGGGCAAGAGCCAGATCGCCCACGGCGAGACCGTCCGCGAGACCGCCAACATGATCTCCTTCATGGCGGACGTCATCGGCATCCGCGACGATATGTATATCGGCAAGGGTCACGCCTATCAGGAAGAGGTCGCCGAGGCGGTCAAAGAGGGTTACGAGGACGGCGTGCTGGAGCAAAAGCCCACCCTTGTCAATCTCCAGTGCGATATCGACCATCCGACCCAGTGCATGGCGGATATGCTGCATATCATCCATCATTTCGGCGGCGTCGAGAACCTTAAGGGCAAAAAGGTCGCCATGACATGGGCGTATTCGCCCAGCTACGGCAAGCCCCTTTCCGTACCGCAGGGCGTGATCGGACTGTTCACCCGCTTCGGTATGGACGTCGTGCTCGCCCATCCCGAGGGCTACGATGTGATGGGCGAGGTTGAAGCCGTTGCCAAAGAAAACGCCGAAAAAACAGGCGGCAGCTTTACCAAGACCAACGATATGAAAGAGGCGTTCCGTGACGCCGACGTCGTCTATCCCAAAAGCTGGGCGTCCTTTGCCGCGATGGAAAAGCGCACCAAGCTCTACGGCGACGGCGATTTTGCCGGCATCGACGCGCTCGAGCAGGAGCTGTTAAAAGAGAACGCCACCCATAAGGATTGGGAATGCACCGAAGAGATGATGTCTTTGACCAAGGACGGCAAGGCGCTGTACCTGCACTGCCTGCCCGCCGATATCACCGGCGTCAGCTGCAAGGAGGGCGAGGTCGCCGCAAGCGTGTTCGACCGCTATCGCATCCCGCTGTATAAGCAGGCGTCCTTCAAGCCCTATATCATCGCCGCGATGATCTTCCTCGCAAAGGTCAAGGATCCCGCATCCGCGCTCGAGGAGCTCGAAAAGCGCGGTCAGGATCGCAAAGCCTTTTAGGCTCCCTTGTCTAAAGGGAGCTGTCGACGAATGTCGACTGAGGGATATAAAATGAGCAAAATTCATTTTGCGACAAACCGTCGATTTTCACACTTATTTCTTAGTTCTTCACTGATATGAATAAAAAAATAGTCGTCGCCTTGGGCGGTAACGCCTTAGGCAAAAACCTAACCGAACAATTCGAGGCGGTCAAGGTGACCGCCAAAGCGATCGCCGACCTGATCGAAGCCGGCAACGACGTCATCATCACCCACGGCAACGGCCCTCAGGTGGGCAAGATCGACGCCGCCATGAACGCCCTGATTTTGGAGGATCCCACCGAGGAAAAAACGACGCTTTCCATGTGCGTCGCGATGAGTCAGGCGTATATCGGCTACGATATCCAGAACGCCCTGCGCAAGGAGCTGATGCGCCGCGGCTTGTATAAGCCCGTCGTCACCATCATCACGCAGGTCGAGGTGAGCAACGACGACCCCGCGATGAAACACCCGACAAAGCCGATCGGCAAGTTCATGACCCGCGAGCAGGCGGAGAATCTCCGCGAGCGCTACGGCTACAATATCGCCGAAGACGCGGGCAGAGGCTGGCGGCGTGTGGTCGCTTCGCCGATGCCGCAGTATATCATCGAGCTCGACGCCATCCGCGCGTCCTCGCTCGCCGGCTCGGTCGTTATCTGCTGCGGCGGGGGAGGTATCCCCGTGCGCCGCAAGGGCGAGTTCCTCAAGGGCTGCGCAGCCGTCATCGATAAGGATTATTGTTCCGCGCTGCTTGCCGAGAACCTCAACGCCGATGTGCTGCTGATCCTCACCGCCGTCGAAAAGGTCATGGTCAACTTCAATACCCCCGACGCCCGCGCCATCGACCGCATGACCGTTGATGAGGCGGAGCGGTATATCGCCGAAGGTCAGTTTGCCGCCGGCAGTATGCTCCCCAAGGTCAGCGCCGCCGTGCGCTTTGTCAGGGGCGGCAGGGACAGACAGGCGATCATCACCGACCTGAACAAAGCGATCGATGCCGTCAATGGAAAAACCGGCACGGTCATATACTAAATAAAATAAGAAACGCACCCCTGAGTTTAATCTCGGGGGTGCATTGTTGTATAGGGGTCATTCCAGCTTTGCGCTGATGGTCGCGATACCGGTCTCCTGCTCGACGCTGTCGCAGGTAAAGACGAGCGTTTTTTCAACGGTCTTGCCGTCGGTGAGGGTGATCGCGACGTCGACCTTCAGCCGATCCAGCAGGGCGGTATAGATTGTCTTTTTACAGTCGGCGATGTTGAATCTGCTGTCGTCATAGTCGGGCTGCAGGGTCGGCTGACCGAGCTTGTAGTTCGCGTGATCGTTCCAGTCGCGGACAGCCTGACGTACTTCCTCGGGCAGCGTCGCATCAAAGGAATCTGCGCAAAGCCACAGGCAGGTGAAGCCTTTGAAGTCCAAATCTTCCATCTCAGAGGCGATCACGTCTGACTGGTACATCATCTTGGAATAACCGTAATCCTCGGTGTTAATGCCGAAACTGCCGCCGTTGAGGGTATAAAGGACATTGTCGATATCGCTGCCCTCTACCTTGACGTTGAATTGAAAGAAATCGGTATAGATGACCTGGCCGCTTCGCTCGGTTGTCTGGAAATCGCCGCCGATGGTATCCAGTGTGCCGATGGCGGTGAACTCTCTGTCGGTGACCTCTGCCGCGTTGACGGTGAGGGTGAACGGATTGGTTTTCGGACTGAGTGCGGGGATGCCGAAAACCGCTGTGAGGATGATCGCGACCGCCAGTGATGCGGCGATCACGGATTTTTTCAATGTTGACATATGGATGATTTTCTCCTTCTTTTCATAGCTGTGGACGGCGTCGAGCATCTTCTGCACCGATTCTTTCGGCGCTTTGATGCTGTCGACCGTGCGGGTGTATCGGTTCTCATTCATTGTGAGTGCCTCCTTCTGTCAGAATATTCCGCAGCCGCTTGCGGGCGCGTCCGAGAGATGAGCTGACGGTGTTTTGGTTCATGCCGAGGATCGCGGCGATCTCCTTGATGGTGTACTTCTCGTAGTAGTAGAGATAGATGATGTTGCGCTCCTTTTTCGGCAGCGACAGCACCTCGTCCATCACGCCCTGTTCCTCGGGCGCCGCCAGATGGAGGTAGTCGTCGATACTCTCGCGCCTTGTCTGCCAGAATTGCCGTCGAAAACTGTTGCATTTGTTGATGGTCACGCGGATCAGCCAGTGTTTGATGAAGGTATCGCCGCGGTCGGCGGGACATTTGGTGAGCAGTGCAAGACAGACCTCCTGCAGGATATCCTCTGCATCCGTTGGATTCTTCAGGTTATGCACCGCGATACGGTAGATCATGTCGGAATATTCATGGATGATGTGTTCTGCTTTTTCGGTACCGATTGTAATGATGTCGTACCTCCTTTCACTCATAATACGCATGAGAGGGTCGATTTTCGTGCAGTGATATGAAAAAATAACGAAACACCGCTCTGTATGATACAGAACGGTGCGGTTATCGATATGCTCAAATGATTTTTGTTCCGCGGACATATTTCGCAATCAGTCCGGTTTTGTCGCCGCCGAGCCATACGGCGCGTTCGGCGCGCTGAGCGACTGTCAGATCCTGCGGATGGGGGAGAACGCTGTCGTCGATCACGATCGCGTCAAATTCAAAGCCTCTTTCAAAGGAACCCGCCTTGCCGAAGAACGCGCCGCCGCCCTTGGTCGCCATATACAGCGCCTCGGGAAAGCTCAGCGGCTTTCTGCTCTGGTCGATATGCCGCCAATACAGCCGGCTGACCTGCATCGCGTCCACCATCGCGGTAAAGATGCTGGTGCTGTGTCCGCCCGCGATATCCGAGCCCAGTCCGACCCGCAGCCCCTCGTCCAGATAGCGCCGGATCGGCGCGATCCCCGAGGCAACGTTCATATTCGACGCGGGACAGTGGGCGATAAAGACCCCGCGCTCCTTCATCAGGGCGATCTCCTCGTCGGTCGACCAGACGCAGTGCGCCATCACGGTGTTCGCGCTGTTGCCGAACAGCCCGTACTTATCATATACCTCGCCGTAGAAGCGGCTGTCGGGGCAAAGCTCCCCGACCCATGCGACCTCGCCGGGATTCTCGCTCAGATGCGATTGCACCGGCAGCTCATGCTGTTCGCTCAGCCACCCCAGCCGTGACAGCAGCTCGTCCGTGCAGGACGGCACAAACCGCGGCGTGATGATCGGATAGGTGTTGCGGTATTTTCCCGCCGTATGCGCGATGAATCGTTCCGTCCTGCGAAAGGATTCCCCCGTCTCCTCGATGAGATCCTCCGCGCCGTTGCGATCCATATTGACCTTGCCGACGTAGGATACGATCCCGCTTTCCTCCATCCGATCCATCAACAACTGCGTTGATTTCCTGTGGATGGTGCCGAAGACGACCGCCCGCGTCGTCGCGCTGTGATACAGCGCGTCCGCAAAGATCCGATACGCCTTGTCGGCATATGCGATATCGCCGTATTTCGCCTCTTCCTTAAAGGCATAGTTCTTCAGCCAATCGAGCAGCTCCATATCCGCGCCCAGCCCCCTGAAGGCATACTGCGGCGCGTGGATGTGCAGATCGACCATTCCCGGCATGACCAGCTTTCCCTTGAAATCATGCACCGGCAGATCCTTCGCGCTGTCGGGCAGCTCGATATACGGCAGCTCGACGATCCCGTCGCGCACGACGACCCATCCGTCCTCGATCGCGACCATCTGTTTTTTATACGGACAAAATACAATGTCTCCGTGTATCACAAAACTGTTCATCATTTTCACCCGGTCTCGCACGGAACGAGGCTCCGAAAAGGCTCCCTCAGCCTGATGGGGCGGCGGGACACGCAGATCGGGAGCAGATTTTTTCTCTCGTTCCTTTCTTATATTATACTATAATCCTTTCTTTTGTGCAAGAATATCCTATATTTTGTCGCAAAAGAATTAAGTTTTTT
>CACZAW010000037.1:11536-15823 GCA_902779225.1 uncultured Ruminococcus sp.
GGCGGGTTGTTGAATAATGATAAAATAGCCGTAACATTTGTTAACAATTTTGACACAATTTTCAATTGCCAATGAATGGCGGAAAAGGTATAATTGTTGTGTCGGTTATTCCGACTCCAAACATCTAAAAGATTTTTTAGGAGGAAATTATGAAGAAGATTATTGCTATGCTTCTTGTAGTTGTTCTGCTATGCGGCGATCTCGCAGCTTGCGGCGGCAGCAAAGAAGGCGACAAGAAGGAAGACAAGAAAGACTTCAAAGCAGGTTTCATCTTCCTGCATGATGAGAACTCTACCTATGACCTTAACTTCATCAACGCTGCTGAGGCTGCCTGCAAGAAGCTGGGCGTAGAGTGCATTATCAAGACCAACATTGCAGAGTCCAACGATTGTAAAGAGGCTGCTCTTGATCTGGTTGACCAGGGCTGCGGTTTTGTATTCGCCGACTCTTTCGGTCATGAGGACTTCATGATCGAGGCTGCTAAGGAACAGCCCGACGTTCAGTTCGCTCATGCTACCGGTACAAAGGCTCACACAGCGGGTCTTGACAACTACCACAATGCGTTCGCATCCATCTACGAGGGTCGTTACCTCGCAGGCGTTGCCGCAGGTATGAAGCTGCAGGAAATGATCGACGCCGGCAAGATCAAGCCCGAAGAGGCCAAGATCGGTTATGTAGGCGCGTTCACCTATGCAGAGGTTGTCTCCGGCTACACCTCTTTCTTCCTCGGCGCTCAGTCCATCGTTCCGACCGCTACCATGGAAGTTCAGTTCACCGGTTCCTGGTATGACGAGACCGCTGAAAAAGAGGCTGCTACCACTCTGATCAACAACAAGTGCGTTCTGATCTCTCAGCACGCTGACTCTATGGGCGCTCCCACCGCTTGTGAGGATGCCGGTGTTCCCGACGTATCCTACAACGGTTCCACTGTTGACGCTTGCCCCAACACCTTCATCGTTTCCTCCAGAATCGACTGGACTCCCTACCTCGAGTATGCGATCAAGGCGACCATGGACGGCGATAAGATCGACACCGACTGGACAGGCACCCTGTCTACCGGTTCTGTCGCTCTGACCGAGGTCAACGAGAAGGCTGCCGCTCCCGGCACCGCCGAGAAGATCGAGGAAGTCAAGAAGGCTCTCGAAGACGGTTCTGTTCATGTATTCGATACCGCTAAGTTCAAGGTAGGCGGCAAGAACCTCGACAGCTACAAGGCTGACGTTGATACCGACGAGGCGTTCACTCCCGACACCGAGGTAATCTCCGACGGTTACTTCCATGAGTCCGAGTATCGTTCCGCTCCTTACTTCGATCTGAGAATCGACGGCATCAAGCTGCTCAACGAGAAATACTAATCTGTTAATGATAGCGCCGGGTGGCGAAATGCCACCCGGCTATCGTTGCTTTATATTGGGTTTATTTTTTGACGAAAAAACTCTGTCAAACACCCTTTTTGTAAGGGGGAGCAGCCGCTCTCGTTCGCTCGACACAGCTTTTTCGTCAGTGAATAATCCCATCAAACAGGAGGGTAAAGCGTGGAAAAAATACCTGCAATACGGTTTGAAAACATTACCAAGGCGTTCGGCACCAAGGTAGTCGCCAACAAAAATGTCACCATGGACATCGAAAAAGGCGAGATCATGGCGCTCTTAGGCGAGAACGGCTCCGGTAAAACCACACTGATGAATATGCTTTCCGGCATCTACCGTCAGGACGAGGGTCAGATCTATATCGACGGCAAAGAGGTACAGATCACCTCTCCCAAGGACGCCTACGAGCTGGGCATCGGCATGATCCATCAGCATTTCAAGCTGGTCGACGTGTTCACCGCGATCGAGAACATCGCGATGGGCATGGACAAAAAGGAAACAGGCTCCAATAAGGAGATCGCAGAAAAGGTTCGTGAGATCTGCGATAAATACGGCTTTGACGTCGACCCCAAGAAAAAGGTCTACAATATGACCGTCAGCGAAAAGCAGACGCTCGAGATCGTCAAGACCCTGTATCGCGGCGCTAACATCCTGATTCTGGACGAGCCGACGGCGGTTCTGACGCCGCAGGAGACCGAAAAGCTGTTTTCCGTTATCCGCAACATGAAGGCGGACGGCAAATCCATCATCATCATCACCCATAAGCTCCACGAGGTGCTTGCTATCTCCGACCGCGTCGCGATCCTGCGCAAGGGCGAGTATATCGGTACCGTTCTCACGCCGGAGGCGAGCGTCCAGTCGCTGACCGACATGATGGTCGGCGAAAAGGTCGAGCTGGATATCGAGCGCCCCGATATCGAATATAAGGAAAAGCGCATCAGCGTCTCCCACCTGACCTGTCTGGATAAATACGGCGTCAAGGCGCTCGACGACGTCACCTTCGACGCCTACGGCGGCGAGATCCTCGGTATCGCGGGCATTTCCGGCTCCGGCCAGAAACAGCTCCTCGAGGCGATCGCCGGACTGCAAAGATGCGAAAAAGGCAGCTCCATCGTCTATTACGACACCTCCAACAATATCGAGTCCGAGCTGGTCGGATTGACGGTCAGCGAGATCAAAAAGCTGGGTGTTTCCCTTGCTTTCGTCCCCGAGGATCGTCTCGGCATGGGTCTGGTCGGCAGCATGGGTATGTCCGATAATATGATGCTCCGCTCCTATAAAAAGGGTCATTCGATCTTTACCGACCGCAAGACGCCCCGCGATCTGGCGATCAAGGTCAGGGACGAGCTCGAGGTCAAGACGCCCGGCGTCACCACCCCGGTGCGCAAGCTCTCCGGCGGTAACGTCCAAAAGGTACTGGTCGGACGCGAAATCGCGACCGAGCCGACCGTTATGATGGCGGCGTATGCCGTCCGCGGACTGGATATCAACACATCCTATACCATCTACCGGCTTTTGAACGAGCAAAAGAAAAAGGGCGTCGCCGTCATCTATGTCGGCGAGGATCTCGACGTATTGCTCGCCTTGTGCGACCGCATCGCGGTTCTGTGCGGCGGCAAGCTCAACGGTATCGTCGACGGCCGCACCGCGACTAAGGAAGAGGTCGGCTTGATGATGACCCATCTGCAGGACGCTGCAGTAAACAACGAACAGGAGGAACAGGCAAATGGATAATGCAAAGGCCGCAAAAACGCGTGAACCTCTGTTTCATATCGTCAAGCGTACGGATATCCCGTTCTGGAAGGGCTGGCTGATCCGTATCGCGGCGGTGCTGGCTGCGCTGGTCGTCTGCGGTATCATCATCGTTGCCCTCACCGGTAAGAATCCGTTCGAAATGTATCAGTATATGTTCGAGGGCTCCTTCAAGACCGAGCGTAAATTCTGGAAGATGCTCCAGGATCTCGCGATGCTCCTGTGCGTGGCGCTGGCGGTCACCCCCGCCTTCAAGATGCGCTTCTGGAACATCGGCGCCGAAGGTCAGGTGCTGATCGGCGGCTTGGGCGCCGCGATCTGCATGAAGCTCCTCGGCGACGACGGCGCTCAGCTCTCTAACGAGCTGCTCCTGCCGATCACCATTCTCACAGCGGTCGTTTTCGGCGCGATATGGGGTGTGATCCCCGCCATCTTCAAGGCGAACTGGAACACCAACGAAACGCTGTTTACCCTGATGATGAACTATATCGCCACATTCCTGGTGGCTTACTTCCTGGTGATCTGGGTACCGAGCGGATCCTCCTCGCTGGGCAAGCAGAAATACGGCAAGCTGCCGGTGATCGGCAACGACTACCTGCTGATCATCCTGATCGTGCTGGCGCTGACGATCGGGCTGTATATCTACCTGAACTACACGAAACACGGATATGAGATCAGCGTCGTGGGCGAGAGCGTCCGGACGGCGCGGTACATCGGAATCAACGAAGGAAAAGTCATTATCCGAACGATGATCCTGAGCGGCGCGCTGTGCGGACTGGCCGGATACCTGATCGCCGCGGGCCTGGACCAGACCGTGACGACGGAATCCGCGGGCGGACAGGGCTTCACCGGAATCATGGTGGCATGGCTCGGGAAATTCAACCCGCTGGCCATGATGCTGACCGCCGGGCTGATCCAGGTGCTGAACCAGGGCGCGGGGCAGATCAGCCAGGACTTTGACGTGAGCGGCGCACTGCCGAGCGTTATCACCGGAATTATCCTGTTCTTCATCATCGGCAGTGAATTCTTTATCAACTACGAGGTTCATTTCCGCGGACACGGCGGGAAGCGCGGAAAGGAGGGCGTCAAATGAATATCTGGCTCGGTTTCCTGATTGACTCCCTGGCTTTCGGCGCAACGTTCATGTACGGCTCCACGGGCGAGA
>CACZAW010000038.1 GCA_902779225.1 uncultured Ruminococcus sp.
CCGATATCGCAGAACGCCCCGAACGGCTCGAGGTGGGTCACCTTTGCGGGGATGATATCCCCCGCCGTCAGCGTGCCGACATATTCAGCGATACACTGCTTCTGCGCCTGCGCGCGCGAAAGGATCGCAAGCGCTCCTCCTTTGGCGTCGGTCACGACGTCGGTGACGGTAAAGCAGATCGTCCTGCCGACGCGCGAGATCACGGCGATATCTCTGACCGTCCCCTCTCGGATCCCGACCGCGCCCTCCTCACGCGGGACAAAGCCGCGCATACAGCCGAGGTCGACGGTAAGGTTATGCTCGCTGTCGCACAGCACCGCCCTTGCCTCGAGGATCACGCCGCGCGCCATCGCCTCCCGGACGCCCTCCGGCGAGCTGAGATACTCCAGATTCTTAGCGGTACCGATGCGTTTCCCCTCGGGGAGATAGTCTGTCATTTCTCTTCCTCCTGCGTTTTTTCATACTACCAATCTATGATTCTCTGCAATCGGATATGACAATTTACAATCTGTCTATTGAAAACGCCGATGAAATGTATTACAATAGTAGCGTTAATCTCGGTCGAGCTCCAATCGACCGTTCAGAAAGGAAAACCATATGAAAAAAATCATTGCAATCGCACTTTGCCTCATGATGCTTGCCTCTGTGATGGCGGGCTGCGGCAAAGAGGTCGTATCATCCGGCACGACCTCAAAAGTATCGGACGAAACAAAAGAGGCGGCGACAGAGGCCGCTAAGAATGAAAACAACACTTCGAAAGGCGGAAACTTTGACATGGTACTCTCAGGCAGCTATACAAAGCTCAGCGACGTTCCGGCGCCGGATCTGAGCAAGATCGACACCGAATATCAGAACGCCGCTCCTCAGAAGGGTGACGTCGTCGCGATCCTTCATACCAACCACGGCGATATCAAGATGAAGTTCTTCCCCGAGGTCGCGCCCAAGGCGGTCAACAACTTTATCGCGCTGGCTAAGGCGGGCAAGTATAACAACACCATCTTCCACCGCGTGATCGAGGACTTTATGATCCAGGGCGGCGACTATACCAACTTTGACGGTACCGGCGGCGAATCCATCTACGGCGAGAACTTCGGCTACGAGGTCTGCGATTATACCCTGAACAACCGCGGCGCGGTCGCGATGGCGCACAGCTCAATGCCCGATTCCAACGGCTCGCAGTTCTATATCTGCCAGCAGAACAGCAACTGGCTCGACGGTCAGTATACTGTATTCGGTCAGGTCTATGAGGGGATCGAGGTCGTCGACGAGATCGCCAAGGTCGCTAAGAACGGCGAATCCCCCGTCGAAAAAGTCACCCTCGACTCAGTCGAAGTCACCGCTTTTCAGTAATTCGAACCAAGATCCGAGATCTCAGATCTAAGATCCTTCAATCCTAGGAGGAACCATGGAAAGACCTGTTGTCGCTATCATGTACGACTTTGATAAGACCCTCTGCACGAAAGATATGCAGGACTACGGTTTTATCCCCAGCCTGAATATGCAGCCGTCTGTTTTTTGGAGAACAGTCAATGAATTCGGCTCGGCGCAGGAGATGGACGGCGTCCTCGCCTACCTCTATACCATGATCGAGGAGCGTAAGCGCGCCGGCAACCCCATCACCCGTGAGAATCTTGTCGACTGCGGCAGAAGCATCGAGCTGTATAAGGGCGTCGACAACTGGTTTGACCGCTGCAACCGCTACGGCGCGGCACAGGGCGTACAGGTCGAGCATTACGTTATCTCTTCGGGACTCAGGGAGATCATCGAGGGCTCCGGCATCGCCGATAAATTCACCAAGATCTTTGCCTGCGAGTTTTGTTATGATGAAAACGGCGCCGCCATCTGGCCTAAGACCGCCGTCAACTACACCAACAAGACCCAGTTCGTCTATCGCATCAACAAGGGCGTTCCGGATATCAGCAACGACATCGATCTCAACCGTTCGATGCCCGAGGACGATAAGCGCGTCCCCTTCACCAATATGATCTACATCGGCGACGGACTCTCCGACGTTCCGTGCATGAAGATGATGAAGGCATACGGCGGCACGGCGATCGCCGTGTATCAGGATAATAACAAAGGAAAGGTCGAGGAGCTGCTGCTCAGGGACAGGGTGGACTTCATCTTCCCCGCCGACTACAGCGAAAACAGCCGCCTCAACCACACCGTACATAACCTGATCAAAAAGATCGCTATCGCCGACGAGCTAACCAAGGAAAACGCCCGTCAGCTGAAAGCCATACAGGAATAAGTAAAGACCGCTCTTTCGGGCGGTCTTTTTATTATAGCTTATAGATCCTGCCGCGGTTCTTGATCGCGCGTCGGATATCCAGGATGATCAGGACGATCGTTATCAGGACGACGATACCCAGTATCACCAAGACCGCGCTCTTTGCACCGACATTCGCCTTTCCGGTGCAAGCCTTGATGAAGTTTTCCTGCATCAACGCGTACGATTTATCATCCATGTTGGTGAAGGTATAACACTTGTCGCGATACTCCTCGGGAGGATTGATCAGCTCATTCTCGATATACTCTTCATCCATCAACTCCAGTGCCGCCTTGACGGGCGTGCCGTAGTAGATATAGTCGGCATTTGCCGCCGCGATCTCAGGATCGCACATAAAGTTGATAAACGCCTCGGCATTCTTCTTATGCTTACAGCAGTCGGGAATACACAGCGCGTCCACAAAGAGGTTCGAGCCTTCCTCCGGGAGGATATAATCGAGGTTCTCGTTATTATCCATCATCGTAGCGATATCGCCGGCATAATATGCCGCCATCGCCGAATGATCGCCCTCCATCTCGGCAAAGACCTGATCCATGACGTAGCGATTGAGCGAGCCGTTCTCTTTCAGCTCTACCAGCTTATCGGTAGCGCGCTCGATATCCTCCTCGGAAAAGTTCTTCGCGCCGGGATCGATCGGCGGATCACAGAGCTGCATCGCGATCGCCATCGCGTCACGCGAGTTGTTGAACATCACCACATCGTGCTGACCCCTGCGTTCCCACAGATCACGAAAGCCGCTCAGCTCTTCACCGTCGACCATCGTGGTATTATAGACCATCGCGACAAAGCCCCATGTATAGGCAACGCTGTATTCTCCGGTCGGATCATACTCGCCTTTTCGAAAACGTTCGTCGACATTCTTGAAGTTGGGAACATTATTGAAATCGATCTTCAAGAGCCTTCCCTCTTCTCTCAGGCGCGAGACCATATAGTCGGAGGGAACGATCACATCGTAGGAAGAGTTGGAGTTGACGAGGACGTTATACAGCTCCTCGTTCGTCTCAAAGTTGGTATAGTTGACCTTGATACCGGTCGCTTTTTCAAATTCAGCGATGACGTCCATGCCGCCGTCGTCGCCGGGCGCGATATACTCGCCCCAATTGTATACGTTGACGACACGCTCGGTATCGGAAAGATCCACATAGTCGCTGTCCGGCTCCGTCTTTTCGGCACGGGCGATCGCCGCCGTGCTCAGCACAAGGATCAGGATCACGGTCAACAGGCATAAGATTCTTTTCATCGCGCCGCCTCCTTATCTTTTCTGGAGGAAACCGCGTTGGAAATGATCAGGACGGCGAAGATTACGACAAACAGCAGCGCCGACAGGGCGTTCGCCTTGGGATTGATGCGCTGGTGGGTCATGGTATAGATCTGCACCGGCAGGGTCTGGAACCGTGAGCCGCGGGTAAAGTAGGTGATGACAAAATCATCCAGCGAGTAGGTAAAGCTGATGAGAAAGCCCGAAAAGATACCGGGCATCAGCTCGTGCATGACGACCTTGAAGAACGCCTGCACCGGCGTACAGCCGAGATCGAGCGCCGCCTCATACAGCGAGGAATCCATCTGCTTGATACGCGGGGTCACATTCAGAATGACATACGGCGTACAGAAGCCGATATGCGCCAGCAGCACCGTCCAAAAGCCCATCTCAAAGCCCATCAGCGTGCCCGCAAAGGTGAACAGCAGCATCAGCGATACGCCGGTGACGATCTCGGGGTTGATGATCGGGATATTGGACACGTTCTGGATAGCGGAGCGCACGCCGCCCTTGAAGTTATAGATGCCGATCGCCGCCGCCGTGCCGAGGATCGTTGCGATCACGGACGCCAGCAGCGCAATGATCAGGGTGTTATACAGACTGCCCATGATCTGAGCGTCGTTAAAGAGGGCGGAATACCATTTCCAGGTAAAGCCCTTCCATACCGAGGTCTTGCCGTCGTTGAAGGAATAGGCAATCAGGTACAGGATCGGCAGGTATAAGAACGCCATGATGACGGCAAAATAAATCTTTTGACTCTTCTTTTTCATCTTCCGACCGCCTCCTTATCGCCGAAGCGGTTCATCAGTACCAGGAAGCCGAGAATGGCAACCATCAGCACCAAAGCGATCGCCGAGCCGTCGTTGTGGTTGAACTGGAACACACGCTCGATGACGTCGCCGATCATCAGCTGATCGCCGCCCAGATACTGGGCGACCAGGAAGGTAGACGCCGTCGGTACAAATACCATTGTCACGCCCGAAATGATACCGGGGATCGACAACGGGAATACGACCTTGCGGAAAACATAAAAGCCGTTGCAGCCGAGATCCTGCGCCGCTTCGATCAACGAATCGTCGATCTTGCTCATCACCGCATGGAGCGGAAGGATCATAAACGGCAGGAACTCATATACCATGCCGACAACGATCGCGCCGGTATTGCCGATAAGCGAAAGATGGATGCCGAAGAAGCTGAGCATCGTATCAAGCGGGCCGTTGCTCTGTAGGATCAGTACCCACGCATAAACACGCAGGAGAAAATTCATCCACATCGGCACCATCAGAAACATGATGATGATGCTCTGCTTGCGCTCGGAGCAGCGAGAGATAGAAAACGCCAGCGGATACGCAAGCACCAGACAGATAAGGGTGGATATCAGCGCGACATACAGCGAATACAGAAAAATATGGCTGTAGTCGGAAATGTTTTTGAAATTAGACAGCGTGAACACGCCTGTATCGTCGGTGAACGCATAGTACAGCACCATCAACAGCGGTACGATCGTGAACACCAGCATCCATCCGAGGTACGGGATCGCGGGGCGCTTGGATCTGATCCCCGCGTTGCTTTCCGAGCGCCGCTTTCTGGTTTCCAGAGAAAAGCGGTTCCTGACGGAAACAGCGAACGGTCGTTTACTCTTCATCTTCCGTTACCTCGCTGATCGTCGCCTTGGAAAAGTCAAAGCAGATGTTGGCATAGGTCGCGACCTGCTCGTCGATATCGCTCTGCATGATCCACTTGCGCTCGTCGCTCTCGAGAATGATCTCGTTATGCTCGCCCTTCCAGATAACGGACTCGATATATACCTCGTCGAGCATTCCGACGCCGTCGCCCGCGATATACAGCGCGTCCGGCGGCAGAACGATCCTGAGCTTTGTCCCCTCCTCATAGTAGACGTCGGGGATGGTGATCTCCTCACCCTCCAGGCGGAAGGTGGTCGTGTTATTTTCTTTATCAGAATAATAAACCTCGGTGAGGATCGTATTATTCTCTGCAAGGAACATCTTGTTCATGATATGGATATTGAAGGGATCCACGCGCATACCGATCTCTTTGCCGACAGGCTGGGCAACGGTGGAATGGATCAGCCACTGGCAGTTGTGACAGCGCACCGACATCTCAAAATGGACGCCCTTGAAGACGACGTCCTCCACCACGCCGACCAGCTTTGCCTCATCCGGCGCGACGACCTCGATATCCTCGGGACGGATCACAACGTCGACGGGCTGATCGATGCCGAAGCCCTTGTCCACGCAATCCAGCTCTACGCCGAGGATCCGCACCTTTTCATCCTCCAGCATGATGCCGTTGATGATGTTCGCCTCGCCGATAAAGTCGGCGACAAAGGCGTTGGCAGGCTCGTTATACACATCCTCGGGGGTGCCGATCTGCGCGATCACGCCGTTGTTCATGACGCAGACGCGATCCGACATGGTCAGCGCCTCCTCCTGATCGTGGGTGACGTACACAAAGGTCTTTTGCGCTTTTTGCTGGAGCTGCTTGAGCTCTATCTGCATATCTTTTCTCAGCTTCAGATCAAGCGCGCCGAGCGGCTCGTCCAGCAATACCAGCTGAGGATCGCACACCAGTGCGCGCGCGATCGCGACACGCTGCTGCTGACCGCCGGAGAGCTGGCGCACCGGACGCTTTTCATAGCCCTTGAGATCGACGACGGCAAGCATCCTCTTGACCTTTTCTTCAATTTCCTTTTTCGGCAGCTTTTTGATCTTTAAGCCGAAAGCGACGTTATCAAATACATTCAGGTGAGGAAACAGGGCATACTTCTGAAAGACGGTATTGACGTTGCGCTTATACGGCGGCAGATCGTTGACCTTCTCGCCGTCAAAGTACACCTCGCCCTCCTGCGGGGTCTCAAAGCCCGCGATGATGCGCAGGGTAGTGGTTTTTCCGCAGCCGGACGGTCCGAGAAGGGTAATGAACTCCTTATCGTAAATGTCGAGGCTGATGTGATTGAGGATCACCTCGTTCGAATACTTGAAGCTGATATCTTTCAAAGATACTACAGATTTTTTCAACTATCTGACCTCCCAATAAAAGCTGATATCGGCGTCGCCGGGCGAAATCGCTTCCGGGTGGAATGCGCCTGCGGCAAATCTGCCGTCGCTTTCGGCTTGCCGAAAATATCGCTCACAGCCGATAATGAAATATCCCCCATTATCAGCGTTCAATTTGCAATTATACGGTGACACAGCCTTTTTGTCAATAAAACAGGGGAATTTTCCGTTGAAAAATATAGCCAAAAATATCGTAATAAATGATTATTTATATAGAATCAAATTATATTGACAAATCGGCTGAATGTACTATAATAAGTATATCTATGATTATCATGGATTAGTGTGGGGTTATTTCCCGTACCGATACAGAAGATGAAATCATTCTCCAAGGAGTATACTGATGTTTCAAATAATCAAAGAACACAAGGGCTTCGGCAAGCAGATCTTTCTGCTTGCGAAGAACGAACTCATCAAAAAGTATAAGGGCGCGATCATCGGCCCGTTCTGGGCGGTCGTCAAACCGCTGTTCACTCTGTTTGTGTACTGGTTCGCGTTTGATATCGGTCTGAGAAGAGCCGGCTCCGTCCATGTCGTCTTTGAGGACGGCACCGATCTGGGCACCTACAGCCGATTCCTGTTCATGCTGGTCGGCTTCATCCCGTGGTTCTTCATCCAGGACAGCATCCTGCAGGGCTCGCGCTCGATCATCCTGAACAAGCAGTTCGTTACCAAGGTCAGCTTCCCTGTATCCACCATCATGACCTTCACACAGGTTTCCCGCCTGTATGTCCATCTGTTCCTCAGCGGTCTGATGTACCTCTACCTGATTTTCATCGGCGGCACCGTCAACGGCGTTCAGGGCGGCATCGCTCCCTCGTGGTATAATCTGCAATACTTCTTCTATACCCCGCTGATGTTCTTATTCTTCCTCGTATTCATCTGGTCTACGGCGCCGATGGCGGCGTTCTCCCGTGACTTTGAGAATATGATCATCTCCGTCATGTCCGGCGTATTCTGGCTGTCCGGTATCGTTTATGACACCTACAGCCTCGATAACGAAGTTCTGCGCCGCATCATGCTGGTCAACCCGATCACCTTCTTTGCTAACGGCTATCGCAACACCTTCCTCTATCAACGCGGATTCTGGGAATATCCGACTGAGTTCATTGTTTTCGTTGTTGAATTCCTTGTATTGATCTTACTCGGTATCTTCAACTACAACCGTCTTCGCAAGAAGCTGCCCGACGTTCTGTAAGAGTCGGAAGAAATATGATCCCTCAGGAGGATTATCATGGCTAAAGAAAAAGAAAAGTCAGAGTTTGTGGCATCGCTGGATAAAGACGTCATCGTTGCTTTCAACCATATCACAAAGGAATACACCCTCTATAAAAATGATCAGGAGCGCTTTAAGGCGCTGTTCAGAAAGCCGAAGAACCCGAAGATCAAGCGCGCCCTCAACGACGTTTCCTTCCAGCTCAAGCGCGGCGAGAGCATCGGTATCATCGGCGATAACGGCGCGGGTAAATCCACCCTGCTCAAGATGATCACCGGCGTCACCTTCCCCGACGAGGGCGAGGTTTATGTTGACGGTACGGTCGCGGCGCTTCTGGAGCTGACCGCGGGCTTTGTTCCCGAGATGACCGGTCGCGAGAACATCTACCTGAAAGGTTATATCCTCGGTCTGGAGGATGATTATATCAGGGTGATCGAAGAGCGCATCGTTGATTTTGCGGAGCTGGACGTTTATATCGACCAGCCCGTCCGCACCTATTCCAGCGGTATGAAAATGCGCCTGGGCTTTGCGATCAACGTCAACATCGATCCCGATATCCTCGTCATTGACGAGGCGCTGTCCGTCGGCGACGCGGCGTTCCGTAAAAAATGCCGCCAGCGTATCGCCGAGATCATGGCGGCAGGCACCACCATCCTCTACGTCAGCCATCATCCCGAGACTGTTGCCGAGATCTGTACCCGCGCGATCTATCTGCGCAAGGGTACGATCCTCTATGACGGTACCGTCGAAGAGGCCTTCGAGATCTACGGACGCGACAAGGTAGTGGATTGCCTGCAAAAATAGGCGAAGTTGGAAGCCAAGAAGAAAGAAAAGCTCGCCGAGCTCAAGGATATCGAGAAAAAGCTCGAAAAAGTCAATAGTAAAACCGTAAAAAAATAACAACCACTGTCATAGCGACGCCCGGAACAGGTGTTCCTGCGCCGTGCGCACGACATTATACTATGAGGTCATTATGCTCAACACCGTCAAAGCCAATGAGATCGCCCTCGCAGCAGATGAAATACGCCGCAGGTCCCTAACGGACAGCGGCGTTTGTATCATAGGTAAAGGTCTGCTGTGCGATGCGGTCAAGGCGACAAGTGAAGTCCTCGGCGAAAAGTACGCCTTTTGCGGCGGCGCGGATCAAATACCCGCCGATTGCCGCAAGCTGTGGTATATCGCCGAAGCAGACGCTGCTCCCGATTTGGACGCAGCGCTTGCCGCTTGCGCTTCAAAGCAATTGGAATTGACGGCCATTATTCTTTTATCGAATATTAACCCGCATCCGGTGATACGACAATACGCCGAGATGGAGCTGATCGCGACCCATCCCGCATTGGCTCGGATCCGCGAAAATCTGAGAGCCTTTGCGCAAAACGGCAGCGCGGTCAAAGCGGTCTTCTGCGACCGCCTTTTCAGCGTTGACGCTGACTGCATCGGACTGAAAGCGATCGCCCGACAGGCGCAGGAAAACGGCACTGTCACCGTCAACAGCGCCGATGCGCTGACCTACCGCTCCGCTTTATATCTGCCGGATGCGATCACCGCGATCCACATCGTATCCAAGCACGGTAAGGCAGGCAATATCTACAACGCCTCATCCTTCTGCTACAGCCGCTACGAACTGAAAAGCACGGTATACGCCATGCTTGCCCGCAGCGGCGTGAAGCTGGAGCTTTCGGATGATGACGCCGCTCCGTCCTGTGCCGCCCTTTCCGAAGGAAAGCTCCGCTCCCTCGGCTATGAGCCGGTCTGCGGACTCAGCGACGCGGTTCGCTGGACGCTCGGCGCCTATCAGAACGCCTACGACGTCCTCACCCCCGCGATCGCGGACGGCTACAGCGGCAAGCTCGACCTGCTGCGCGGGCTGCTCCTGGATATGCTGCGCGAGTTCGACCGTATCTGCCGCAAGCACGGTATCCGCTACTTTTTATCCGGCGGCTCCATGCTGGGCGCAGCGCGGCACGGCGGCTTTATCCCGTGGGACGACGATGTTGACGTCGGTATGCTGCGCGAGGATTTCAATCGTTTCAAAGAGATCGCCCCCTCGGAGCTGAACGAAAAATACAGCTACCAGAGCTTTACCAATCAAAACGGCTATCACTTTTTCTTTGACCGCATCACGGCAAAAAACACCTATTTTGCCTCTCGCTATTCGGACGGTTACGAAATGCCGAAGGGCTTTTCCATCGATATTTTTGTTTACGACCGCGTTCCGGATGACCCGAAGTCGTGGCGCAAACACTGGAAGCGCCTGATGAACAAACGTCTGCTGATGAACGTGCGCTGGAAAAACGAGCCGCGCGGCGAGGGCAAGGCGCGCCTGATCTCCAAGCTGCTGCTGCCCTTCCTTAAGCTGAAAAGCATGGACAGCTACTCTCTGTCCTATGATAAGGCGACGCGCAGATACGAGCATACGGATTCGCATACGATCATGGTTCCCGCCACCGATCATATCTACCGCGACGCGATGCCGCGCGAATGGTTTACCGAGGTGATCCCGTGGAAATTCGAGGACGTCGACACCTTTATGCCGAAGGGCTACGACGGCTTTCTCAAAATCTGGTACGGCGATAACTATATGCAGATGCTCCCGCTTTACAAGCAAACGCCCTACCATGACTATTATCGACTTGATCTGGGTACGCATATCCCCGACGCCGAATCGATTGACTTTGACTTCTTCGGAGAGCTGAAATAACACGGACGCTCAAAACGCGTTTTCAATGATACAACGACCCTTTTGATACAAAGGAGGATCCTAATGATTTTTGCTGTCATCCTTGCGGGCGGGACAGGCTCGCGCATGGGCTCTAACGATATGCCCAAGCAATATCTTGAAATCAAGGGCAAGCCCATCATCAATCACACCATCGAAAAATTTCTCCCCAATCCCCGCTTTGAGAAGATCATCGTCCTCTCGCCCAAAAAGTGGGTGCATCACACAAAGGAGATCATCCGCAAATACACCGGAAAGACCGACCGCATCGCGGTGATCGAGGGCGGCGCCACCCGCAACGAGACCATCATGAATGCGATCGCCTACATCGAGCGCGAATACGGTCTCGACGACGACACCGTGATCGTCACCCATGACTCGGTGCGCCCTTTCCTCACCCACCGCATTATTGAGGAAAACATCGAAGCCGCTCTGCGGGACGGCGCCTGTGATACCGTCATCCCCGCGACCGATACCATCGTCGAGAGCGAGGGAAAGGTCATCTCCGCGATCCCCGACCGCAGACGGATGTATCAGGGTCAGACCCCCCAGAGCTT
>CACZAW010000039.1 GCA_902779225.1 uncultured Ruminococcus sp.
CGATCGCCGATATCTGTGATATCAGCGGAGAACTGAAGGTATTGAACCCGCTTTTCTGAAAAAGCAATACACCTGAGAGGGCGGAGCCGACCGGCTCCGTCTTTTTATGTCAAACGCTGTTTGCAGGCGCTTTTTTGTGATAGTGTGGTAAAGTTTTTGTGTGAGAAACAGGATTTTATTGACAAACTTTTTTGTATATTGTATAATTGACGAGGTTGCTATTATTTGAGTTATAGCAGGAAATATTATTTTAAGGAGAATGAAAATGAAAAAAGTATTGGCACTTGTTCTGGCGATTGCCATGATCGCTTCCGTTGCAGTTCTCACAGGCTGCGGCGGCGAGAAGAAGAAAGACGAAGAAAAGACTTTCATCATTTATTCCGATAACGCTTTTGCTCCTTTTGAGTATCTCGATACCAAGACCAACGAGTATGTCGGCGTTGATATGGACATCATGAAGGCTGTCGCCGATGATCAGGGCTTTAAGTATGAGATGCATAACGAAGGCTTTGACGCTGCGATGGGCGCTGTTCAGTCCGGTCAGGCAGACGCTATGATCGCCGGCATGACCATCAAGCCCGAGCGTAAAGAGACCTTTGATTTTTCCGAGCCTTATTTTGAGGACGGTCAGGTCATCGTCGCCAAGAAGGGCACTAAGATCGAGGATCTGAAGGGCAAGTCTGTTGCGGTCAAGAACGGTACCGCGGGCAAGGACTATGCCGAGTCTGTCAAGGACGAGTACGGCTTCACCATCAACTATTATAAGGATTCTCCCTCTATGTATCAGGCTGTCACCACCGGCGTAGATGTCGCTTGCTTTGAGGATTTCTCCGTTATCGGTTATGCGATCAAGACCGGCGAGGTCGATCTTGAGATCCTGAACGAAGAGCCGTTCAACGTTGCGGGCTACGGCTTTGCTGTCAAGAAGGGCGAGAATGCAGAGCTGCTTGAGAAGTTCAACGCAGGTCTGAAGAATCTGCAGAATAACGGTAAGCTCAAGGAGATCCTTGCGAAGTACGGTTATTAATTGACAAGTGATCACCGGTCTGCGATCAGTGATCAGTAATTAAAAAATTTGGATTCAGCACGGTAAATCCTTATCGTGCTGAATTTTTAGACAGCACCGCACAATTCAGGTGTGCGGATTGCAAAGTAAGATTTCTCATCAGGGCGCACAAATAAGCGGTGTGCATACTGACGTATGGATACCGGTTTTTGGGCGGTCTGAGGTGATAATATTCAAGCAAGGCGTGCGCCGCGAATCGTGCGGTGATGCCTAAGTAAGGTAGTTGTAATGTATGGATTTTAGCAGAGTATTTAATGAAGCGATGCCGCTGCTGCTGGAGGGTTTGAAGCTGACCGTTATCGTGTCGCTGGTTTCGATCCTGATCGGCATGGTCATCGGTCTGTTCGTATGTTTGATGAAGATGTCGAAGAATATCGTCCTCAGGGCGATCGCCGGCATCTATATTTGGATCATTCGCGGTACGCCGATGCTGGTACAGGCGTTGATCGTCTTCTTCGGTATCCCGCAGCTCATCCAGTTGGCGGTGAAGGGCTTCCGCTTTGACGCGATCACAGCCGGTATCATCACCCTGTCGCTCAACGCGGGCGCATATCTCGCAGAGATCTACCGCGGCGGTATCATGGCGGTTCCCAAGGGACAGTCTGAGGCGGCTAGATCGTTGGGACTTTCCAAGACGCAGACGATGATCAAGGTCGTCCTGCCGCAGGCGTTCAAGTTCTCTGTTCCCTCGCTGGTCAATCAGTTCATCATCACGATCAAGGATACCTCTATCCTGACCGTTATCGGTATGGCGGAGATCGTCAACCAGGCGCAGCGCTATGTCGGAACCACCTATGTCTTCTTTGAGACCTACTCGGTCGTCGCCTTGATGTATCTGGCGATCATTTCCGTGCTGATGCTGATTTCGAATTATGTCGAAAAGAAGTTAAAGTATGAAGGGAGGAAGAGACACCGTGACCAACATTAATAAGAACAATGAAAAGGTCGTCGTAACCAACCTTCATAAATACTTTGACCATAACGAGGTGCTGACCGGTATCGACGCTACCATCTATGAGGGCGAGGTCGTATGCGTGATCGGCCCCTCCGGCTCGGGCAAATCGACCTTCCTCAGATGCCTCAATCAGCTTGAAGAAGTAACCGACGGCAAGATCGTCATCGACAGCTTTGATATCACCGACAAGAAGGTGGATATCAACAAGGTGCGCGAGAATATCGGCATGGTGTTCCAGCAGTTCAATTTGTTCGCGAATATGAACGTGCTGAAAAATATCATGGTAGCGCCCGTATCGCTGAAGAAGATGACTAAGGAAGAAGCCGAAAAGAAAGCAATGGAGCTTCTCAACCGCGTCGGGCTCGCCGATAAAGCGCATTCTTTCCCGGGAGAGCTGTCCGGCGGACAGCAGCAGCGCGTTGCGATCGCGCGCGCACTGGCGATGAATCCCGATATTATGCTGTTTGACGAGCCGACCTCCGCGCTCGATCCCGAGATGGTCGGCGAGGTTCTGGACGTTATGAAGGAGCTTGCCGCCGAGGGCATGACGATGATCGTCGTCACCCACGAGATGGGCTTTGCCCGCGAGGTCGCGGATAGGGTGCTGTTCATGGCGGACGGCGTCATCATGGAGCAGGGCACGCCCGAGGAGATCTTCGGCAACCCGCAGAATCCGAGGACGCAGGACTTTCTCAGCAAGGTTTTATAATTCTAATAAAGAATTAAGGCAGGTGAGATCCTGCCTTTTTTCAATTCTCTGAAACATTTTGGCGGTTTCATGGATGTATATAGTGAAGGGGGGAGAACATGGCGGTTCCATCGTATTTCGGATTGACATTTGAAGATATCGTGCAGAAGTATGCCTCTGTCGTGCATTCTGCGTGCGTCATGCGGCTCGGCAACGCCTATGACGCGGACGACTGCTTCCAGAACACCTTTTTGAGGCTGTACACCGCCGCCCCCGAATTCCGCGAAGAAGAGCATATCAAGGCATGGCTTCTCAGGGTCGCCATCAACGAGTGTCGCAAATACATCCGCGATAACCGCCGTACCGTCCCCCTTGAAAGCGTACGCGAAATATCCCTCCCCCCGACGGATGACGCGGATGATATCTCATGGGCGCTCATGCGGCTCGAGCCGAAATACAGAGAGGTCTTGTACCTCTACTACGCCGAGGGATATTCCGGCGAGGAGATCGCCGGGATCCTCGGCAAAAACAGCAATACCGTCCGCACGATGATGCGGCGCGGGCGGGAGAAGCTCAAAAAAATCTACGGAGGTGCGGATGATGAAACAATTTAACTGTGATTCATTGAAGAACCTCCCGGTGCCCGAGGAGCTGATCAACAAGGCGGTCGCGATCCCCGAAACGGCGGCGAAAACGCCGGCAGCGCTGCCGTGGTTTCGGAATACGAAGTTGATAGCCGCGGCGGCAAGCGTCGTATTGGTCACAGCAATAGGATTCACTGTATATTTCATTTTTGGAAACAAAAATCCAATTCCTGTTGCAGAGTATTCGACCGTAACGGCGTCCGAGTTGCAGACGGAAAGATCATCTGACGGCACGCAGTTGACCGAAGCGCCGACCGCTCCCGCGGGCAGTGACAGACCCGACGGCAGGCAAAACGCCTCGTCCGTACCGACACAGCCCGCGACGCAGCCTGCGGTGCAGGTTCTTATCGACAGCCGGGGCAGGCAGATCGTCATCCCCGCGTCAAGCACCGCACCTTCGGATGCGTCGTCGCCCGCGACAACTCCCGCGGCGACCGAACCGCGGCAGGTCGATCCTACCGATGCGCCGCGTCCGACGCCGACCCAAAAGCCCGTCGTGAATCCGACCACTGCTCCGGAGCCGACGACCGCGCCGACGCCGACGACCGATCCCGCAACAGAAAAACCCACCGCTGAGGAAGAGTGGCCGGATCCGCCGGTTGAACTGCCAACGGAGATTTGGAACAATCCGACCGAAAGCCCTTGGGCGATCAGCCTGACCGCTACGATCCCTTATGAGATCCGCAGTCAACAATTACCTGTCTACTGCAAGATCCTGCGGAGCAACGGCACACTAGTAGGCGATCCGGATCTGTTTTCCAATCAGCATCGTGCCTCAGCCTACTTCAACCCCAAATATGATAAGGCAGTCTATGATCCGATCGGAAACGGACTGCCCCTAACCTACGGATTGTACACCTACTATTTTTATGACGGCAGCGGCGAAGCCTTTGCCACAGGCACTTTCCGCCTAGACTAAAAAGGAGGTATTCCCATGAAAAAAGTAATATCATTATTCCTTGCTGTATTCCTGATGCTTGTTTGCTGTACGACTTCCTTCTCAGCGGCTGAACAATCCAAAATCAGTCCTGAGCTGGAGGAACAACTCGCACAGATGTCCGACGATGAAACGACCGAGGTCTGTGTCTGGGCGACGTATACGATGAAATTCAAAAGCAGCTATGAGCTGACTGAATATGTCAACAAAAAGACCAGAGAGGAGCTTGGTTTGTTTTTCCAGATCAGCACTGTGGAAGACTTGGATACATGGAAAAAAACCTATAACAGGATCCTCAGCGAGATCGAAACCGGTAACCGCAAGGTCGTGATCGAAAAGCTCGGGCTGTCCGACGAGATCATCGATCAAGCCTGCAATATGCTGATCGCGCGGCTGACAAAAGAACAGATCCTTGCCGCCGCAGAGCTGGACGAGGTCGATACCATCGAACTATACAAAGAAACGCCCTACGATGACGCCCCGTGGGAAGAGCCGATCGAAGACACATCGTGGGAAGTAACGGTTACCGACTTGTTCCGGCATAAGCTCGAAGAAGCATTCGCCGACCGGCTGAATCAAGCACCGGATTATGCGCAGCTTGAGGTGTATGATGAGCTGTGTAAGCATCTCGACAGCAACGGTGAGTTCGACTGGGCGCTGATCAGATATCGTATCGGAGCCCCTCAAGGACCCCTGTCCGTATCGGTGCCGTTCGGTAAGGCGGTCGTCAGCATCAGCAATATGGAGAACAATTACCTCGGAATGAGCGTTTATGACGTCAAAAAAGATGTGTTTATCCCGATAGCGACCGGCGATCTGTATCATATCACGGCGTTCGATTATTCCGATTATGACGGATTTGAAGATGCACTGGTTTGGTATGCAAAGAATCGGAGTGAATTAAGCGGCGTAAAGATCTATCTGCGCGGCGACGCGGATAACGATAGCTTGATCTCGATTCTGGACGCGACAGCGATCCAACGCAAATTGGCTGAACTGTCGGTAGAAACATTTGACGATGATCACGCCGACTATGATCTGGACGGTACGGTCACCATCGTCGACGCGACCGGTATCCAGCGTGAGCTTGCCGGATTGTAAAGAGCAATCTATGAATAGACTTTCCCCTGAGGGCGGAGCAGAAATGCTCCGCTCTTTCCTTTTTGAACAATTTGTGAATAATCAAATTTGACCTTGACTTTCTTTGACCAATGATGTACAATATAGTCAAAGGTCAGGGAAGGACAAATAGTGGCTGGTGGTTAGTGGCTAATGACGGGCGTTGCCCGCACCCGATACTTATATCAATTCAAAACGCTTCAGCGTTTCCCATAACCATTATCCGATATCCGTTCTCTGTTATCCGATAGGAAAGAGGTAAGAACAATGCGTATGAGTGATTTAGTGGCGCGGTACATCAACGAGATGCTGGAGGAGCAGGACGGCGAGGCGGAGATCCGCCGCAACGAGCTTGCCACCACCCTCGGGTGCGTACCCAGCCAGATAAACTATGTGATCACGTCGCGTTTTACGCCCGAGCAGGGCTACATCGTCGAGTCGCGGCGAGGCGGCGGCGGTTACATCCGTATCACGCGAATCCGTACCACACGGGGCGACGCGCTGATGCATATCGTCAACGCGATCGGCAAGTCGCTGGATAAGGCGACCGCCGAGGTGATGCTGAACAATATGCTCGAGCGCGAGCTGATCGACCGTCGCACGGCGCGGCTGATGGCGGCGGGGCTCGGCGAGAGGGCGTATCTGGACGTCCCGCAGGAGTACCGCGATCTGATCCGCGCGAGAGTGTTCAAGAATATGCTGCTGACACTGCTCGACGGATAGAAACAAACTATCCGGAAGATATATGATAAAACTTAGAGAGAACCTAAAAGGAGGAATTACCATGTTATGTCAACACTGTCAAAAAAATGAGGCAACCACTCATGTCAAGACCATGATAAACGGCGAGTACGCTGAGTACCGGCTCTGTCCGGAATGCGCCCACGAGATGGGCTACGATTCGATGTTTCCCGATTTTACCGCTGATTTCGGCGGGCTGCTCGGTTCATTCTTATCAGCGGCGCTGCCGGCGCGCTCCGGCGCGACCCACTGCAAGCTCTGCGGCAGCACCATGAACGATATCAAAAAGACCGGCAAGGTCGGCTGCAGCGAATGCTACGATACCTTCTTCTCGGAGCTGATGCCCACCATCCGCAATGTTCACGGCAACACCGAGCATATCGGTAAGCGCCCCGTGATCGAATACGAGACGGTCGAGGACGATAAGCCCGAACAGCAAGAGGACAAGAAGCTCGAAAGCCTGAAAGCAGAATTGAAGCAGGCGATCGAAGACGAAAACTTTGAGCGCGCTGCTGAGCTGCGCGACAAGATCAAAGAATTGGAGGCATAATCATGAGCGAAGCGGTTGTATCAACCAGGATCCGTCTGGCGCGTAACCTGAAGGAGTATCCTTTTCCGATCCGCCTATCCGTCAGTCAGGCTAAGGAGATCGTCGATCTGATCGACGATGCGCTGAAGGACTGCGGGATCAAGTTCCATCGCATCGACCTCGATACCGTGTCCGAGACGATGAAGATCGCCCTGCTGGAGCGCCACCTGATCAGCCCCGACTTTGTCAGCGGAGAGCAGGGCAGAGCGGTGTTCCTCAGCGACGATAACGCAATCTCGATCATGGTCAACGAGGAGGATCATATCCGCCTGCAGGTGATCAGGGACGGCTTTGAGCCGGACGAGGCGTATGCCGTCGCAGACAAGCTGGATAACGCGCTGTCAAAGAAGCTGAACTTTGCGTTCCACGAAAAGCTCGGTTATCTGACTCAGTGTCCGACCAACCTCGGCACCGGGATGCGCGCTTCGGTAATGCTGCATCTGCCTGCGCTGGAGCTGACCGGCGCGGTACACCGTATCGGCGCAAACCTCAGCAAGCTGGGATTGACGATCCGCGGGCTGTACGGCGAGAGCACAAAGCCCATCGGCGCATTCTTCCAGCTGAGCAATCAGGTGACGCTCGGCATCAGCGAAAAGGCGGCGATCGCCAACCTGAAGAATATCACAACGCAGCTGATCTCGCAGGAGATGAAGGCGCGCGAAAATCTGCTCGGCAAGATCGAGGTCGAGGATAAGATCGCCCGCGCGCTGGGCGTGCTGAAAACCGCTTTGGTTATCGACCACAGCGAGGCGATGAGCCTGCTGTCGCTCGTGAGATTGGGAGTGGCTTCCAAAAAGCTGAACACCCTGTCGACCGACAGCATCGACCGCCTGATCGTTGAGATCCAGCCGGCTTCGATCATGACAAAATGCGGCGAAGAGATGTCTCCGCAGGAAAGGGATATCAAGCGCGCCGAAATGATAAGAGAACGATTTCAATAATCAGGAATTAGGAATGAGGAATCAGGAATCGGGTGCGGGTGACCCGCCCACAGCTTTTCACTCTTCACTCTTAGTTCTTCACTGCGCCGCAGGCGCATATGGGAGGGATTAATATGAAATACAATTTCAAAGGCTTTACCGAAAAAGCGAATATCGCCCTGAACCTCGCGATCGAGGCTGCCGAGGAGATGGGTCATACCTACATCGGCTCCGAGCATCTGCTGCTCGGACTTTGTAAGGAGAACAGCGGCGTCGCCTATGCCGCCCTCAGCGACAGCGGCGTGACCGCAGAAAAGGTCGAGGCGCTCATCCGCGCCGGTTCCGGCGAGGGCAGCGCTCCCACAAGCCTCAGTCCCGATGATTTTACCCCGCGCACAAAGCGCGTGATGCAGAACGCCGTGATGATCTCGGCGCGTTCCGGCGCAGGTTACGTCGGCACCGAGCATCTGCTGGTCGCGTTGATATCCGACCGCGACAGCTACGCGATCCGTTATCTCGCCGAGCTGGGTGCAAGCCCGCGCGGTATTGCAAATGCACTCGGCGAAAAGCTGGGCAACGGCGATGACGGCTACGCGCCTTCCGCCGACGGCGAACAAGCCAAGGGTAACGGCGATACCAAGACGCTGGACGGCTTTTCACGCGATTTGACCGCCGCAGCGAAAAAGGGCGAAATCGATCCTGTCATCGGCAGGGAAGAGGAGATCCAGCGGATCATCCAGATCCTGTCCCGTCGTACCAAGAACAATCCGTGCCTGATCGGCGAGCCCGGCGTCGGCAAGACCGCGATCGCCGAAGGGCTGGCGCTGAAGATCGCCGAGGGACAGGTTCCCGAGCATCTGCGCGATAAGCGCGTAGTCGCGCTCGATCTGACCGGTATGCTGGCGGGTACCAAGTACCGCGGCGAGTTTGAGGAGCGCATCAAGAACGCCATCGACGAGGTCAAGAAGAGCAAGGACGTCATCCTGTTCATCGATGAGCTGCACACCATCATCGGCGCGGGCTCTGCCGAGGGCAGCGCCGACGCGGCGAATATCCTCAAGCCCTCGCTGGCAAGAGGCGACTTCCAGGTCATCGGCGCGACGACTTTGGAGGAATACCGCAAGTATATCGAAAAAGACGCTGCGCTCGAGCGTCGTTTCCAGCCTGTGACCGTCGGCGAACCGAATGAAGAGGACGCGATCGCGATCCTCAAGGGACTGCGCGACCGTTACGAGGCGCACCATAAGGTCAAGATCAGCGACGAGGCGATCGAAGCCGCCGTCAAGCTGAGTTCCAGATATATTGCCGACCGTTTTTTGCCCGACAAGGCGATCGACCTGGTCGACGAGGCGGCGTCAAAGGTGCGCCTGTCCGCGCTGACCTACCCCGAAGAGATCAAAGAGCTTGAGGAAACCTATGACAGGCTCGAGCAGGAAAAGACCGCGGCGATTAGCGAACAGGATTTCGAGCGTGCCGCCGAGCTGCGTGACGAGCAGAAGAACGTCAAGGAGAGCCTTGAAAAGGCAAAGACTGAGTGGCAGGAGCGCTCTAAGGAGCATTCCGGCGAGGTCGGTGCAGAGGATATCGCGGCGATCGTGTCCTCGTGGACAAAGATCCCGGTCGTCGAGCTGACGCGTGAGGAATCCGACCGTCTGCTCAATATGGAGAAGATCCTGCATGAGCGCGTCGTCGGTCAGGATGAAGCGGTATCGGCTGTATCGCGTGCGATCCGCCGCGGCAGAGTCGGCATCAAGGATCCCAAGCGTCCGACAGGTTCGTTTATCTTCCTCGGCCCCACCGGCGTCGGCAAGACCGAGCTGTGCAAGGCACTGGCGCAGGCGATGTTCGGTGATGAAAACGCTATGCTCCGCCTCGATATGAGCGAATATATGGAAAAGCACACCGTGTCGCGTCTGGTCGGTTCGCCTCCCGGCTATGTCGGCTATGACGAGGGCGGTCAGCTGACCGAGGCGGTTCGCCGCAAGCCCTATTCCGTCGTCCTCTTCGACGAGATCGAAAAGGCGCATCCCGACGTATTCAATATGCTGCTCCAGATTTTGGAGGACGGCAGACTGACCGACAGTCAGGGTCGTACCGTAGACTTTAAGAACACCATCATCATCATGACCTCAAACGTCGGCGCACGCAGGATCATCGAAAAGCAGACCGCGCTGGGCTTTGACGGCAAGGAAGCGGAGAGCGAGGATAACACGAATGTTCGCGACCTTGTGATGAGTGAATTGAAGCAGGTGTTCCGTCCCGAGTTCCTCAACCGTGTCGACGACATCATCGTCTTCAATAAGCTGACAAAGGATGAGATCAAACAGATCGCCGGCAAGATGCTCGAAACGCTGACAAAGCGGCTCGACAGCCTCGGCGTGAAGGTCAGCTTCACCGACAAGGCGATCGAGAAGATCGCCGACGAGGGCTTTGACGATACCTACGGCGCGCGCCCGCTGAGAAGAGCGATCACCACTAACATCGAGGATCAGCTCAGCGAACGGATGCTGGAGGCAGACTTCGACAGTACAAAGCCGATCGTATGCGATCATGACGGCGAAAAGTTTACTTTTAATTCCGCAAAAGAATAATATTTGACTTGCCATCAAAAACACCCCCGAGTTTTCCGCTCGGGGGTGTCAGCATATGGTTGATTCTAATTGTATACCTGATAATCCAGACCGACGAGGGATCGTTGGATGGCAGTCGCATCAAGGATCGTTGTTTTGCCGTCGCGGTCAAAATCGCCGTTCAGGATTTGCTGCTCGTTGAGATCACACAGATCCGTCAGCCAACGCTGGATCGCGGTCGCATCCAGGATCAGCAGTTGATGATCCATATCGACGTCGCCCCTGATGTACACGACAAGCGGGTCGGAAACGCTGATAATAAACCTGCCGAGTTTGTCGGTTGTGAACGTATGCATATAAACAGTGCGGTTCAGCAGTTTGTCAAAGACGGCTTCCGCTTCCGTAGTGACAGGGGTGACGCTTTGCCCTTCGGCAAATGAATAAACGGCAGCACCGGCTGTTTTAGACCGCAGCGTGAGTATGACCGGCTTTTGCGGCGTGATACGCTTACCGTTCCTGGTCAGGCAGATATCGTAGATTTTGTTTGCCTTTGCTCCGCCGGACAAAACATAATCCAGCGAAAGAGGTTCGATCTCTTCGACAGAAAGGGAGACGTCCTCATAGGTTTTAAGGATGACGCCGGATTCGTAGTCCTGCAGGGTGATCAGCGGAGGTTCGGTCGGCGCTACGGTAGGTGCATCCGTCGGAGCGTCAGTCGGCGCATCGGTCGGCGCATCCGTGGGAGCTGTTGTCGGCGCTTCGGTAGGAGCGTCTGTCGGCGCGACGTGCGGACAGGTGACCTCAACCTCGGTGAAATATGTCGGCGCAACGAAAACCTCATGTTCGTAGATCATTTTGACTTCGCCGGATCCGAGATTTTTCAAG
>CACZAW010000040.1 GCA_902779225.1 uncultured Ruminococcus sp.
AATACCATGCAGATCGCCGATCTCAAGGTGCAGAAGAATCTGTATCAAAAGGATTCACCGGATGCGAGTACGCACGACACGCCGTTTAAGTTTACGCTCGGACTCGACCTGGATAATGACGGAACGTACGAATTTTACGACTTCGATTATTATTACGAGGGTCATGAGAGCGAGGTCTTTACGGCACAAGCCGGCGTTTTCCAGATGAGACCCAGCCAGAATGTCATCATCGAGGGCATCCCCGTCGGCACGCCCTACCAGCTGACCGAAACCGGTAAAGCGGGCTATCGCAGCAAAGACGCCTCCTATACACAGACCGGTGAGGTTCCGGCGGGTCAGACGACCTTGACCTTCAATAATGAGGAAAGCCCCTCGTCACAGAATATCGACGTGCACAAAACGCTCGACGGCGAGCTGTACACCGGTACCGACTTCACCTTCACCTGTGCGCTGGTCAAATGGATCAAGTCGGACGGCACGACCGTTGTGACCGACGCAACAGCGCTCGGCGATATCTATGCGACAAACGAGAAATCCGTTGTTCGTGACGACGGCGTGATCGGCTTCGACCCGTTCAACATCGTTCCCGACGATGAGCGCTCCGGCACCTACATCCTTGAGATTTCCGAGGTCGATAAGACGGCTACACAGCCGCGCTTCCTCTATGACGATCAAAAATACTACGCAAAGATCACCGTCCAGAATGGTATCGTTTCCGCACCGAGCTTCTATACGGATATCGCCTGCGATAACGCCCATGCAGTCAACGAGGCGACCTTCCGCAACACCTCGGCTAAGGGTTCGATCACCGTGAACAAGACGGACAGTAACAATGCTCCGTTGGCGGGCACGCAGTTCGCGCTCATCAAGGTCTCTTCAGAGAGCGACGTCGACGAGCTCCTGACGCCTGAGAACATCAACGCGCTTGTTCAGGCTAATCCAGGTAAGGTCAGAAAGGAGACGACCGCTGTTAGCGGCAACGCCGCCTCTGCGGTATTCCCCGATCTGGATCTGTATCAGACAGGCGGAATGTTCATCAAGCAGGGTGATCAGGTGGTATGGAGTACGCAGGTCAGCAGCACCGCAAAGCAGGTCTACTGTGTATTTGAGTACACGCCGACCTCCGGCTACCTGCCGAACTACACCAAGACGTATGTCACCCTTGCCGATGAGCCGTACTCTTCGTTCACCTTCGGTATGGTAGACGCACCGGTCGTGATGCCGAATTCAAGCGGCAGCGGCAGCGCGTTCTATCAGTGGCTGGGCTTAGGCGTCATCGCTTTTGCAGCGATGCTGCTCGGCGCGTATTTCATCAAGCGCAGACATAAAAAGCCCGTACACGCCACGCGCTTTATTTAAACTGTCATTGCGAAGCCCTTTAGGGCTGTGGCAATCTCAACCGATTAAATGGGTATAATCCCCCACGCAAGCAAAGCAAGTGTAAATTGTCCGATGGACACTTTAGTGCTTTCACAGGGAAGTTTATTCAGTAATCGTTTATTCACCATATAAAAAATCATTAATGCAAAAGGAGAAACCAAACAATGAAAACATTAAAAAGAATTTCTGCAATCGCACTCGTGATCTTTGTGCTGTTTGCCATGTCCGTCCCGTTCGCGGCTGTTGACCCTGAGTATTCAGTCAAGATTAACGGTAAGGCAGGCTTCACCGCCACCGTCTATAAGATCGCTGATTTCAACACTACGACCGGCGCGTTCTCGAATTTTGTAGAGAAAAACGACACCGACAATTCTGTTGAGAACGCGATCAAGACCAGTAACGAGGCAGCTCTGCTGACCGCAGCCGAAGACCTTCCCGATGCTAAGCTGGCCGGTACAGATAAAGGTACCGCAGCATTTACTGCAACTCAAACTCAGGCACAGACCGTTGCTATCAACGACGCCGGCGTATACTTTGTCAAGTGGACGACTCTTCCCAGCGGCGTTACCAATGCGCAGAACAGCGTATTTGCACTCCCTTACTACAGCAACGGCAGCTATGTCAACACGGTTACGATCGCAGACACCAAGACTGCTACCGATACCCCCAGCGCTACCAAGACCTTCACCACTGCCGATGCAGATGAGAAATTCGCTAAAGCAGGCGACGTTATCAACTTCACCCTGACCGGTTCCGTTCCCGGTTCCGCAACTCTTCCCGCAAAGGAGATCAAGTTTGTCGATACCATGACTAAGGGTCTGGAATTCAACGGCAACCTCAAGGTTTACGGCGTAAAGGCTGATTCTACTGCAACCGAGCTCACCATCACCACCGACTTTACTTCCAGCAATCCTGCCGCAACAGACAAGACCTTCACCATCACTTTCAGCGATACTCAGACTCCCGCGCTCTATACCGCCGGCTATAAGACCATCAAGATCACCTATAATGCAAAGCTCACCGGCGACGCGATCGACTACACAACCGCCGGCAATGTCAATACCCTGACCTACACCTATAAGAACAACTCAGGTGTTGACAGCGACCCCATTACCGTGACCAGAAAAGTCAAAACCTTTAAGTTTGAGGTCAAGAAGGTTGACGTAGACGGCAATATCATCAATAATAATGATAGCAGCAAAAACGCAGGCTTCACCCTTTACACCAACCAGACTGCTACCACTGCTTACACAAATGAAAAGATCACCGGCGAGATCAAGACTGTTGACGGCATTGCGAAGTTCGACGGCCTTGCACCCGGCACCTACTATGTCAAGGAGACCACCGCTCCCGACGGCTACAACCTGAACAGCCATGTATTCCCGATCACTATCGCAGACAACGGTACCGTTTCCGGCACAGGTGTGGACGGCATTCAGCTGACTGTTACCGATACCAAGGTCATCGTTCCCAACACCGGTGGTGAGGGTACCCTGATCTTCACGATCGTCGGTATCGCTCTGATCGCTTGCGCGGCAGTCCTCTTCATCATCTACAAAAAGAAGAACGCTTCTGCAAAATAATCCATCATAAACGAACAGGGGTGCGTTCACACGCACCCCTTTGTACTTGAATTTACATTGATTTTTCGTCGCTATGAAAAAACATCTCCCTTTGATTTTGATCATCGTCATCCTTGTGGTGGGCGTCGGTATTCTCAGCTATCCGCTGTTTTCCTCGGTAGTCAATAATATCGCCTCGCGTCAGACGGCTGAGGATCATCAAAAACGAATCGAAAAACTGGATAAGGACGATAAGAACGCGCTTTATGCCGAGGCGGACGTCTATAACCAATCGCTGACCGACAACGTGATCCTGACCGACCCCTTTGACGAAGAAGCGTATAAGAGGATCGGCTCGACCTATAAAAAGGCGTTCAACGTCACGCCCGACGGCCTGATCTGCTATATCGACATCCCGAAGATCAACGTCTATCTGCCGGTGTATCACGGTACCGCGGAGGAGACGCTCGCAAAAACCGCCGGTCATCTGGAGAATACCTCCATCCCTGTCGGCGGCGAGAGCACCCACGCGGTCATCTCGGCACATTCCGCCTTTCCGGGCGAGACCTTTTTTGATTATCTGCCCGATTTGAAAGAAGGCGACGAATTCTATATCCACATCCTGGACAGAACGCTGAAGTACGAGGTCGATCAGATCAAGGTTGTCACTCCCGAGACCACCGAGGATCTGCGTATCACCAAGGGCAAGGATTACGTCACGCTCATCACCTGCACGCCGTATTCCATCAACACCCACCGCCTGTTGGTGCGCGGCAGTCGTGTGCCGTATGACGACAACGAGTATGTGGTGATCGAGCCTCCGACCTTGACCTTTGATAACGACTGTGTCTTTTTCCTCGGCTACAAGATCCCGTATTGGGCTGCCGCGATTGCGATCGCGGTCATCCTCGGCGTCGTTGTGCTGATCGTCGTTCTGGTTCTGCGCCGTTCACGCAGGAAAAAGGGAAAAGGAGGCGCTCGCTTTGAAACGTAAGCTCCTTCTGATCGCGGCGATCCTACTGCTGCTGGTCGGCGGCGGATTCTTGCTGTTCCCGCCGGTCTCTAACTATGTCGGCACGCAGATCTCGCATTCCAAGGTGAAAGAATTCGACCGCATCAAAGAGGAGATCATCGAGGACAAAACGCCCGAGCAGGCGGTCAAGGACGGCGACGTCATCCCGGATAAGGAGAACGAGAACCTCTATGTAGATCAAGAGGGTCATTATGTGGTCTTTCGCGTCTACGTCCGCAAGCTCTTTGAGGACAGTATAGCGTATAACGAGAACGTGCGCGAGCATCAGTTTGAGCTGCTGGTCGACGACGACGCCTACGCCGCGCCCTCGCTGGATCTCACCGAGTACGGGATCCCCGACGGCATCTACGGCTATGTGACGATCCCCAAGATCGATATGCAGCTGCCGATCTATCTCGGCGCGACCGGCGAGAATATGAGCTACGGCGCCGCGCATATGACCTATACGTCGCTGCCGGTCGGCGGTGCGCGCTCCAACTGCGTCCTCGCAGGACACAGCGGCTATGTCGGCAGGATCTTCTTTGATAACCTGCGGTCATTGTCGGCGGGCGATCAGGTCAGCGTGACGAATTATTGGGAAACGCTCAATTATCACGTCGTTCAGACCGAGGTGCGCAAGCCCGAAGAATCTCAGAATATTTACATCAATGACGACCGCGACCTTTTGACGCTGTTCACCTGTGTGTCGGACGATAAAGGCGGCTTTGACCGCTTTTACGTCATCTGCGAACGCGATCGGTAATAAGAAAATAACCGCTTCGGTGGAGGACAGCCTCCGTCGAAGCGGTTTTTTGATTGAAATGATGAATACTAACTTCTGAGTCGTTCGACGTCGAGCTTGTCGAATCTGTGTCCCAGCAGGACGATCTGGCTCTGCAAACAGTAGTTGTTGACGGCGACCGTGAGGAACTCAAAGACGGCGTTCACGGAAATGATAACGGACAGCGCGTCCGCACGGATGCCGAGCTGTGAGAACAGAATGGAGAAGCAGACGGTCGTACCGCCCATCACCGGCGGCGTCGCCACCGAGAGGATGAAGGACAGCAGGAACGCCGCCAGCAGCCACGCCCATGTCACCTCGATCCCGTACAGTCCCGCCGTAAACAGGCTGCACGCCGTGAATACGATGCAGTATCCGGGTCGGAACAGAATGGTGCCGAGATTGTACGACAGGGGGGCAAAGTCCGCATCTACCCCGAGAGGCCCGATCAGCGTGTCGATCGTGGTGACGAATGCCGCGCCGACGTTGGCGCTGGACAGAGAGATCATGAATGCGGGCAGCAGCTTGCGGATATAGGTGCGCACGCTCACTTTCAGCCGGATGCACACGATCAGCGTATACACGATGAGGGTGACGGCCTCGCCTGCTACGACGATCAGCAAGAGCTTCCAGAAGCCGGCGATCACCGCTAACTGACCGGACATGATCAGTCCGGAGACCATCAGTCCGACATAGACGGAAATAAAATGATTGAGTGAGGAGTTGGAGAGAATGGCGACGATATTGACCTCGTCGAAGATTTCGGTCAGGTGGTCAGCTTTCTGACCCATCTTCAGCATGGTGATACCGAACATCACGCCGATGATAATGATATGTACGGAATTGAATTCCAGCAGGGGAGAGATGATATTGTTCGGTACAAAATCGATCAGGATATCAAAAAAGTCATAAAAGTCGATCGAAACATTGGTCGACATTCCGAAGGTCATGCCAGGGATCATCCAAGCTGTGTTGAGTAGGGTGAGAATGAACGCCACCAGCAGGAAGCTGCGGATCATCCGTTTGCCGATGTTGCTGAATGTGGATATATCACCGAGCCGCACGATGCCGAGGACGATAGCGCCGAAGCACATCAGCGTCGCCATGACGCATAGCAGTCCCGTGAATGCATTCGTGAGCGGTGAGATGATCCGCTCTGCCAGCACCGGGGCGGTGTCCGGCCAAATAGCCGTGAACAGCAGCCCGAATACCGCGCCGATCATGATACCCAGCAGAATGGTGACGAGCTGGCTCATGCGCCGCTTTCTCGGCGCGGTAAAGGTGATGAGGTTTGCGCCGCCGCGATAGCGCCACGCACGGTTCAGTCCGCCGGAATTCGCCAGCAGCGAGCCCATGACGGACGTCTCGGATACGTCGCCCTCGCTGAAGGGATCAAAGCTGTCGCCTCTGATCCGCAGCGAGATGCGGAAGGTGCCGAAAAAGCGGGAAAACCGCAGCGATGCCAGCGCTTTTTCCGATAGCTCGTCACGGTATTTGAGGATCGTCTCCTCCAGCATAAAGCGCAGGCGCAGAGCGTCCTTCGGATCGATCTTTTCCTTTGCGAGGAGAGCTCCCGTTTCGTCGACCACGCGGTCGATTTCCATCGCGTTCAGTTCAAACTTGTCCTGTATGGTTCTTTCCATATTCAGTTTGTTCTTCCTTTCTGTTCCGGCAGATCGCCTTCGGGCTGACCGGTTTCTTTAACGGTCTTGTGCGATAACCCCCTGTTGTGCTGTGTGGATGCGCCGCTCTCGACCGTGACGACGAACACAGGGGTAAGGGGAATCGTCATCCACAGGTCGGATGTAAGTAACTTGTTTCTTTGTTAAGCTCCGCATTTTTGTTATTGATACCATTATAAACGATAGTGATGTATAAAAACAATATCTAAGACAACATTTTTCCCGAAAAGGTCTGTTTCTGTCACCCTTTTGTCACCTCAGGCGTGATCGCCACACTCTGCATCGTGGCTGTGACGAAAAAGAAGAAGAAGGAAAGCAACCCTTCCGAAGGTTGAGTCAGAATCAGACCATTGTAAAACTAAAATACCCAATAAACTACAGCTCATGAATCTTGAGTGAAAAAACCGCTTGACTATCCGAAAACGGCTTAGTCAAGCGGTTTTATAGTTTATACGGTGTCATCAGTCCGTTTCGGATGTATCCGACGCCGGTATCGTTACTCTGACCAATGTACCTCCGCCTTCGCGCGGCTCGATCTCCAGTTTGCCTTTACACATCATTTCGAGCCTTTCCCTGATATTATTCAGGGCGATATGCGGATCGTTGTTGCTATCGGAGAGCTTGAAGCCCTCGCTGTTGTCTTCCACGATGATCTCGCTGTCGGCGTCTTTCCGGCGCGTCTTGACATAGATCCTGAGGGGATCGCCGTTTGGATTTAGACAGTGCTTGACGGCGTTTTCCACGAGGGGCTGCAGGGTCAGCGGCGGTACGCGGAAGTTGATGTGCGGCGTGTCGTATTCCACAAAGAGCATATCCTCATGCTGCGCCTGCTCGACTGCGAGATAGGCGCGCGTATGCTCCAATTCATCCTTGAACGGCACGGTGTTCTCGCTGGCGATCGCGGAGAAGTTGTTTCGCAGATAGGTGGTAAAATCCAGCGTGACCTGCTGGGCTTTGTCTGCGTCCTGCTTGCAAAGATAGTAAATTGTCGTCATCGTGTTATAGATGAAATGCGGACGCATTTGCAGCACCAGAACATTGATGCGCTGGTCGGCGATCTCACGCTGCTGCCTCACATGTTGCTGTATGCTGTCTGAAAAAATAATACCTAACATGGTCAGAGCACAGAGAGCCATCCAGAACGAAACCAGTATATCGGCAGCGGCAAACATATAGACGATGATGAAGATCGCGGTGGGCAGAAGATAGATAAGAAGGGCTGTGAAATACTTTTTTGAGAGCTTATCGCGTCTTTTGATCAGACACACGATGTTGAAGATCACGATCGTCGTCAGCGGAGTTATCAGCAGCGGGAACCACGGGCCGCGAATATATTCATTATCCGGAGTAGTGTAATAGAATGCGTCTGTGAATTGACCGGCAAATAACATCAGGCAGAACAAGATCCACAGCATTATGACAGCGCGCAGCGGTATGGAGTCTCTTTTGAACTCTCCGCAGCTATGCAGCAGAAACGGCATCGGCATCGGAATCAGCGTGGAGAAAATCAGGTATTCAATGATAATGAGTACCTTTTTTTCTGTCATTAAACCGGGAAGATTGTAGATGAGCGAATCGATAGAGAGAACGACTGCATACAACAGTAAAATCGAAAAGAGCATGATGAAATAGCGCCTGTTCCACCGGCTGAGAGCAGGCATAAAAGCGGAGAGCAAGATACCTGCCGACATCATCACAAGAATAGCGCCGCATAACGCATAAGCGGTGACACTGATCCAGTCAATCATAAGCCTTTGCCTCCCGTCCGGAATGGATATCTGAGCTTTTTGAGCTGTTCCCTGACGCCGTCTGCCGTGAGCGGCTTGAGCATGAAGCCGGACGCGCCGGTATCCCACGCGTCAACGGCGTATAAGGGATACGCAGTCAGAAACACCACGTTGGTGTGCGGATTGATCTCCAGCAGTTCGCGACAGACGTCGATCCCGCTGATATTTCCCATTTCAATATCCAACACGGCGAGTGCGACCGGGTTGGTCTTGGCGTATTCGATCGCGTCCGCAGGCTTGACAAAACCGGTTGTGACAGCGTTCGGCATGACCTCCTCCAAAACAGCCAGACCGCCGGAGAGGATGATCTTATTGTCGTCGACCATGATCACATTCGGCAACTCATTACTTTCGGTAACTGCGGCGAGCAGGATGTTGACGTCGATATCCAATACGCCGGAGATTCGCAGTATCATCGCGGCGTTCGGCAGGCGGTTGCCGTTTTCCCACCGGGCTATCGTAGAACGGGTGACATACAGCCGCTGAGACAGCTCTCTCTGCGAGAGCCCTTTCTCTGTCCGCAGTTTTTTCAGGGTATCTGCAAAAAGCATATTCATGACATATGGCTCCTCATACCTTTTTATCCAATTATAAGTTTAACTGATGAAAGCAATAAAAACAAGAAGTCATTGAAAAAACTTTTCAACAAGGGGGTGACAATCTGGAACCTCCTCTTGGAAAAAATATTAATTGTGGTAAAATATACATTGTATACGTTCGCTGTGAATATAGCTAAAGGAATATTTAAGGATAATTCAAAAACAGGAAAGGAGCTGCTTTTATGCAAATTACCAATTTCAGTCCCTTGATTCTTACCAAAAATGCAAAGGAAATCATCGATCTGTTTGAAGCGCTGGGCTTTGAAAGCTGCCACAAGAAGACCAATATCGGCGACGCGGATATCACCAGTGTTGTGATGAGATACATGGGCAAGGACGACAAGGACTTCCATGTGGCTGTCATTCAGTGTCCCGTTGAGCGGGACTCTGTGTCGATCCGCATGAACGTCCGTGATATAGATGAGGTGTATCGGATGCTGGGGGATAAGGGCTTTGTGAACCCGGATGGCAGCAAGATAACCAATACCGGCACATCCAAGGCTGCGATGATGGTTTCGCCCTCCGGCTTCTCTATCAGCCTCTCCGAGCACATCAAGAATTAAGCCCCGACGTCGCGGGCTTTGACCCACGGATCATATCGAACAATACAATCAAAACCATCTGGCTCCGCGGCAGCGAAGGTTGACCCCTTTGCGTTATCCGCGGGGCTGATTTTTTTATTCAAAACTGTTCTTCAGCGCTTCGGAGGAAAACAGAGGGCAAAAAAACTGTCAAACAGGTGGTGACAAGTTGGAACCATCTATTGAAAACAATCAATAAGTATAGTAAAATAAATGATGAGAATGTGTAGCTTTGAGCGGATAGATGCACATCGCAACACGAAACCCAAAGGAGGATACAAACATGGGACTTTTTAACAAAAAGAATAAGGATAACGCGTCGAGTTCGAGCGCTGACAAATATCTGAAGATTTCGATGACCAACGACGGAGGGGAGTATACCTTTCTGCTGAAAGGCAGACTTGACACATTGACTTCTCCCGATCTGGAAGCCAAGATCAACGATGTCGTTGATGACGCAACGAAACTGATCCTGGATCTCGCCGATCTGGAATACATTTCCAGTGCGGGACTTCGCGTTCTGCTCGGTGCGGCTCAGGCTATGGAAGACAAAGGGGAGATGGTCGTTTGCAATCTCAGCCGGACTGTGCAAGAGGTCTTTGATGTGACGGGATTCATCCATCTGTTCAACATCGAATAAAACGAGATACATAACCTCAGACCGCGGAATTCGCTGCATGGCGCTGAGGGCACGATATAACGGAGAGAACATATGATTATTAAGAAGCTAAAAGATATCCGATTATACGGACTGATTTTTACCATCGCGTCCGCCGTATTTGTCATCGTATTCAGCAATCTCTTTTTTGTAGAAACGAGATTGCAGCCGTTTCTGTTTAATGCCGGCGTAGATTCAATGGGAGCGTTGATATGCGTAGCGCTGTATTTTGGATGTATGGCGCAGAAAGGCGAAGGGATAAGAGCCTTCAGGATACTGATCCTCTTGGTAAGCGCCTGCTTTCTCGTCAACGAGGTGGTCAGTTATACGGTGTTTGTACCGGAAAGCAGCACGCTCTGTTTCGCTTTCTGCCTTTTGAGCAAGCTGATCGATCTGGCGATGATTTTCCTCTTCTACCTGTATGTCAGAGAAACGCTCGGCTTTGAGGGAAAGCTCGCCCGTATTTCGGAAAAGCTCATCCCGATCCTGTTGATCGTTCAAACGATCGTTTTGCTCGCCAATATTTTTACGCCGGTCACCTTCACGGTCACCGCAGAAGGGGCGTATCAGGATACGGCAATCGATTTGATCGAAGAAGTTTACCTTGCCGTGACGTCTGTTCTGACGGCAATCATGATACTGAAGTCCCACAACCCGATCAGCCAGAAAGCAGCAGCATTGACTTTTATCATTTTGCCGCTTATCGAATTCATCCTGATCGGCGGCAGCTTCGGCGAAGCCGGCCAGTACGGGACCGTTTTGATGTCGCTGGTCATCATGTACTGCGTGATCTTCAATGCCAAGAGCAGAAAGCTGGCGTCTACGGAGACCGAGCTGAATATGGCGACCGAGATCCAGGCAGGTATGCTGCCATCCATCTTTCCGGCTTTTCCCGAACGTGCGGAATTTGATATCCATGCGTCCATGGATCCGGCTAAGGAGGTCGGCGGAGATTTCTATGACTTCTTCATGATCGATGACGATCACCTCGGTATGGTGATCGCGGACGTATCCGGCAAGGGTGTTCCGGCGGCGCTGTTCATG